>CAMZLW010000162.1 GCA_947311785.1 uncultured Ignavibacteriales bacterium
GGTTTGGGTTGTAAGCAATATTTGTGGTGCCTCTGTTCAAAACTACCTCTTGTAATTAGTTACCATCTTTTTTTAGTTATGTTTAAACTATATAATTATAAAACTTTATGCAAGGGGAAAAATAGGACGATAAATTTTCTTTCACTACAGTATAAAACTTAACCCCTCTGCAAGAGTCTTTTTAACCCATATTATGCAATAGAAAATTGTTATTGCATAATAGCTCAATGTGTTCTTACAGACATCTCTTTTGTCAAAGGTATTTCTTAGTAAATGTGCAAAAAAAATTACAAGCTCGTTTCATAATTATAATTAGATAAGTATTTTAGTATTTACACTTACTAACTACGAGCTATAAATTACAGTGCGGAAATTTTTTTTTCAAATATTAGTTTTCTTATTTCCAATTTTAATTAGTGCACAAATACCTGGAGACTCTTTAAGCTTTGTTAAGGCACGGTACTCTTCACCAGTACTTAGTTCAAGTTTTGAAAAACAATTGCAAACATTCAATTTACGAGAGCAATTTGTTTATGGCAAACAGATTAACAACTTATTCCTTGGTGTAAAACAATCCTTTTTTTCAACAATAATTAGAACAACAAAACTGAGTGTTCGAGATAATGCTTTCCTTTCCTTATTAGGGCAATACGATTTTTTAAATTCCATTTCAGTAGGTTCTAATGTTAACTACTATATATATGCAGATGATAAAAAATTAGCAATTAATAATTCTTCAATTTTTAATTCATCTGCTTATCTAAAATATTATCCAACAAAAAAAATTAGCTTTACTCCCTTTTTAGGACTTTCACGAAACGAGCAAATTGGAATTATCGATACAGGTCCTATATATGGGATGGAAGCACTTTTAGATAATTACAACTTTAATGAATTTAATTTATTCTCAGAATTTAAATTTCAAACCGAAGATATTGCTCCAAGAAAAAACCAAATAATAAATTTAAACTTTAACATTGATAAAACTTTTGTAAACTCATACAAAAATAAATTGTTTGGAATTTACTCGGAGCAAAGAAAAGACTTTTATTTTGATACTGATTCCTTAACAATGAGCGAATTTGATATTTCAAAAAACATCCAGAGTAGAACTGAAAATAGATATTCAATAATTGATAGGTTAACATTATTTACCCCTATTAATGGACTTGTACTAAACATTGATGGTAGTCTTGATTGGAGAACTATCGACAGAGACACACGTTATATTTCCACTTCAAACATCACAAGTTCTTCTTTTGATACTGAGGTTGAAGAATTTAAAATGAATTTATTTTCATCGCTTAATTATAATAGCTCTGTAGTACAAGGTGTTTTTAGAATTGCATTTTCTGAAAGGCAAGAAAAACATAGGGCAAAATATATTGAAAATGCTAGTGAAATAATTTTTGAAAAACGAGACGAACAGGAAAAAAGGAAAAATAATACAGGAAAACAAATTACACTATCAGGTGAAGGTAGTTTTATTATTACCTCAAGTGATAGAATCACCTTAAGTTTGTTTCACAGAAAACTTGTGTACGATACTCCAAGCAAATTAAATAATGACGATAGGGATGAGCTTTTATCTATGTTCGGAATTACTTATTTCAAGCGGCTCTCCCCATTCTTTAATTTATTTACAACTCTACAAGGTAGCATAAATAACACCGTTTACATTTTTAAAGAACGAAGTGCTAACAATAATACACTTAGAGTATTAAAATTAATTTCTGGTGGTGATATTAATTTAGGTTATTTATCATCAAGAAATAGTGCGGAAGTTTCTGCCAATTATACAGTTTACGATTTTGAAGATTTGAATCCAAATCTTAAAAGTTTTTCGTATCGCCAATTGGCTCTAAGAGATTCTACAACTCTAAAATTATTTAGAACTACTTTTTTTACTTTTCTTGGGTATGTGAAATTTTCAGAGCAAGGTGATTTTAAATGGGATGGTTTTGCAAATAAGCCAGTACGTTATTTAGATGAACGATATGCAGAACCAACCATTGAGTACAGATTCAAACATTTAACTTTTGCTTTTGGATTAAGATTTTTCTCTTTGTACACTTATCTATTTGACGAAAAAAACAATAAATATATTCACTCAACTTATACAAGCACAGCACCACTTTCTTTTATTACTTACAATCTATCAAGTTCGTTAAACATTAGTATTAAAGGGTGGTACGAGTTTATTAATACCGAATCTAATAAAAAAAGGGAGTTAGCTAATTTGATGATTAGGGTAAACTGGAACATCTAATATTTTATGAACTTGGAAAGTGAGTAAGAATATTCTTATTTTCTGTATTCAAAAAAGTAAACTTTAATATTGTTATTAATATCCAGTGTGTTTAAGCTGATGCAAAAATCATATCAAAAAATTGTTAAAAGCAACACCTTACTCATTCCTGAAGTAAATGATTTTATTTTCGATATTCTTAGTGCACTCTCCTTAGATAAAGAGCTATTAAATAATTTAAATCTTGCAATATCGGAAGCTCTTTCAAATGCAATGGTTCATGGCAATAAACTTGACCCAAATAAAAATGTAGTTATAACACTTGATGTTTTCGATTCAAAAATTGAGTTGAGTATTAAAGATAGCGGACATGGTTTCAAGCCTGAAGAAGTTCCCGACCCAACAAAACCAGAAAATATTCTTAGAGATAGCGGGCGAGGCATATTCATTATGCAATCTTTTGTTGATGATATGTACTACAATTTCTCTGACGAAGGAACCGAATTAAAACTAATAATTAGCACTAAATAATAATGGTTAAGTTTTAACCCAAATTCAGCATTAGAAAAACCAAAATGCTGAATCGCTCAAGTTGGAGTAAGGCGGGGCAGGTCGTCTTCTGTATTGATGATTTTTAATTAGGGCTTGTTCTTTCCAATACTATTGCATAATAGGGGGTTAATAATTACACTATTATTTTCACACCTTTTAACTTTAGGCACTTTTAACTTTCAACTAATAATATTTGAACGAGTTTACTTATTACTGTATAAATTAAAGGTTTTCCGTAATAATTAACATTACTAAAGCAATATTTTAATTTTTCATTATTTTTAAATAAGCATATTTGTTGCATTATATCTATTTTAGATGTGTTCAGTTATTAAATTATAATTACTAAAATGATGGAGATAAAAATGGCTAGAAAAAAAATTGCCTTAATTGGTGGCGGACAAATTGGTGGCGTTCTTGCTCAACTAATTGGAATGAGAGAATTAGCAGATGTTGTTCTTTTTGATATTGTTGAAGACCTTCCACAAGGTAAAACCCTTGATATTGCTGAAGCATCACGCATTGATGGATTTGATGTTGCTGTTAGTGGCACAAACGAGTATAAAGATATTGCTGATTCGGATGTAGTGATTATTACTGCTGGGTTACCTCGTAAACCAGGTATGAGCAGAGACGATTTGCTTACTACTAACGCAAAAATTATGAAATCTGTAGCAGAAGGTGTAAAGGAATTTGCCCCTAACTCAACTGTAATTATTATTTCAAACCCATTGGATGCAATGGTAACACTATTTCAAAAAGTTTCTGGCTTTCCACACAACAGAGTTATTGGTCAAGCTGGAGTTTTAGATTCATCACGTTTTTCATCGTTTATTGCTTGGGAACTTGATGTTGCTGTTAAAGATATTAACGCAATGGTTCTTGGTGGTCATGGCGATACAATGGTTCCATTAGTACGCTATGCAAATGTTAATGGTGTTCCTGTAATGGAATTACTTGAAAGAAAATATGGCGATGCTGCAAAAGCAAAAGAAGTTATGGATGCAATGGTTACACGAACTAAAAAAGCTGGTGGTGAAGTTGTAGCTTTATTAAAAACTGGTTCTGCTTTCTACTCACCAGCATCAGCAGCAGTTCAAATGGCTGAAGCAATTCTTGGCGATCAAAAAAGAGTATTAGCTTCTTGTGTTTATTTAGATGGCGAATACAACGTTAACGGCTACTACGTTGGAGTTCCTGCTGTATTGGGTGCTAACGGTTGCGAGAGAATTCTTGAAGTTACACTAAACGAAGAAGAACAAGCTGCCTTTGACCATTCTGTAAATGCAGTAACAACTCTTATTTCTGATATGGAAGGGTTAGGATTCTAGTTTTACTTTTTAATAAATCCTCCCAAGCATTTGCAAAGGAGGATTTATTTTATTTTTTAAACAACCGTAATAACCATTCTATCTTTCAACATTGAGTTGTTGTTCCACCAAGCATAAGCAGTAGTAGTGATAGGATAATCCAGAAAACATATTTTTTAGTTTCATCCCAATTAAGAATTACAAAAACTAACTTTACAACTGGATTTGTAACAATAATAGAAACACTTTCAACTATTTGCACTTTTAATTTTATTTCTTTAACAAAAAAAACAACGGGAATTTAGAACATTTTCATTTACTCCCAGAATTGCTGTCCTATATTATTTCTTTATTAACAACGCCTATAAACTAAAAAACCCCTCCAAATGGAAGGGCTTTAAAACTAAAAAATAATTTTCAGAAACTATGCAGCATCATAAACGCTAATATATCTTCTATCATTTCTTTTCTTTTCAAATTTAACGAAGCCATCAATTAGTGCAAACAAAGTATCATCGCCACCACGTTTTACATTATTACCTGGGTGAAACTGTGTACCTTTTTGTCTAACTAAAATAGAACCAGCAGTAACCATTTGACCACCAAA
The DNA here is from genome assembly GCA_947311785.1 of uncultured Ignavibacteriales bacterium. Taxonomy (GTDB): domain Bacteria; phylum Bacteroidota; class Ignavibacteria; order Ignavibacteriales; family Melioribacteraceae; genus 1-14-2-50-31-20. Next base: position 4,718 of record CAMZLW010000162.1, read on the forward strand.
TCGTTTAACACCTAAATACTGCGGATTACTATCACGACCATTTCTCGACGACCCTTGACCTTTTTTATGAGCCATTATTACCTCCGGTTAAGCTATTTTTGTTACTTCAATTCTTGTTAATTGTTGTCTATGACCATTTTTCTTTTTGTATGATTTTCTTCTTTTCTTTTTGAAAACAATCACTTTTCCATCTTTCAAATGCTCAAGAACTTTGGCAGTTACTTTCATTCCATCAACTGTTGGTAAACCAATTTTTGTCTCTTTTCCATCATTAAAAAGAAGTACCGATTCAAAAGTTACTTCTGCATCAACATCGTTACCTAATCGTGGTACGTAGTACTTTCCGTTTTCTTCAACGTTAAATTGCTGTCCAGCTATATCAACAACTGCAAACATTAATTCCTCCAACTCTTAAAATATTCGAATTATAAATTTAGTGAAAACAATAACTTAAGTCAATTTATATTTACATCATTAATCATAAATACTTTTTATAACTTTACAACCAATTTATAAATTTATGGATTTAATATAAATGCTTCTAATTTCCTTTTTAGGTGCTATTTTCCCTATGTCAATTTATCTTTTTTTTCTTTGGAAATTGGATAAAAACGAGCCTGAGCCTATTAAATTTGTTATCCTTCATTTTCTGTATGGAGCAAGCTTTGCAATTATTTTAGGAATTATTGGAGGGAAACTATTTTCATTTCCACTAAACTATTTTTTTAGTGAAGAAACAAATGCTCTAATTAAAGTGATTATTATTGCTCCAATAATAGAAGAACTTGCAAAGGCATTATTATTATTTAAAACTATCCAGAATAAAAACATCAATAACCTTACAGATGGCTTAATATATGGTGCCGCAATTGGGCTTGGATTTGGTATGACTGAAAATTTTCTATACTTTATTTTTTATAGCAATTCATTAGCAACTTTTCTTCCTATCTTTATTTTAAGGAATGGTTTCTCAGCTGTAATGCACAGTCTATCCACAGCAACTGTTGGTGGCTTGATGAGTCTTACAAAATACTCATCTGTTAAAAAACATATTACAGTTACATTTATAGGGTTATTAACTGCAATGTTTATTCATTTTATTTGGAATTATAGTGTTAGCTTTTCAGAAACTTTCCTTTTTGGAATTATTTTTATTCTTCTTGGTTCTACCCTTATTGTTGTGGGTAAAGGTCTAAGTTCCCATGGAAAAATAGTATGGCACTTCTAAAATTCTTAAAAGTTCTATAACCTCTACCAACAGATTTCACTTCTTGAATTTTTCCATTTAA
>CAMZLW010000163.1 GCA_947311785.1 uncultured Ignavibacteriales bacterium
GAAGAAGGTCTTTTGTTATTTTTTCAATATTATTTGTTTCTGTTTTTGTATCCTTGTTATTCAAGGAAGTAGAGTATGACATTTGTCGCCTTATATTTTTTTATTACCCACTCACTTTTATAAAGAACCTTTACTATTCTATATAATATTTTATTGTATAATCCATATTTAAGGAGATAACTATTTTTACCTAATTCAAAAAAAATGTAAATTGTAATTTAGATTAAATATAAATATGAAAGTTATAGTTATGAAAAAATATAAGAAGCATATCTTTATATGCGAGCATGTAGGTGATAAAAAAAGTTCTAAAGTAGGTTGTGGAAAACTTGGTGGTAAAGAGATTAAAATCAAATTTAAAAAACGTATAAGTAAATTAGGCTTAACAGAAAGTATAAGGGTAAATTCTTCTGGTTGCTTGGGTGCGTGTAAACATGGTCCTGTTGCTGTTGTTTATCCAAAAGGTACTTGGTACGGAAATATCAAACTTGAGGATGTAGAAAAAATAATTAAATCGGATTTACTAAATAGCAAGGCTGTAAAGGAATTAGAAATTAAAAATGTCAAATAAAAAAGAAATATTTCGCTTAAAAAATATTGTGGATTTGTTAAAAAAGGAATATCCCATTGTTGAAATTGCATTAGACCACGAAAATCCATTTGAATTATTAGTTGCAACAATGCTATCGGCACAATGTACCGATGCACGCGTAAATGTGGTTACAAAAAAGTTATTCAAAAAATATAAAAAGCCACAAGATTACTTAAAGGTTTCTCAAGAGGAATTGGGGAAGGATATTTTTTCTACCGGATTTTATAATCAAAAGGCTAAAAGTATTCAAAAGTGTAGTAAGCAATTAATTGATGAGCATAACGGAGAGGTTCCAGCAGATTTTGAAAAGTTAGCAAAGCTATCTGGTGTGGGGAGAAAAACTGCATCGGTTGTTGCAGGCAATGCTTTTGGAATTCCAGCAATTGCAGTTGACACTCACGTAATTAGAATAACAAATTTGCTTGGTTTTGTAGATACAAAAGATCCAAAAAAGATTGAGGCAATACTAAAAGAATTATTACTTAGAGAGGATTGGGTACAATTTACGCATTGGGTTATTGCACACGGAAGAAAAGTATGTATTGCACGCAGACCCAAATGCTTGGAGTGTATATTGCTTGAATACTGTCCAAGCAATAAAACGACAAAGTAGTTACGGCTTAGTTTCAATTAACTCAGCATTTTTACTACCCCAAAATTTGTCGTCATTCCGTTATGTTCTTGCACAGCATGCCCCTTTGGGGATTCTCATGAGGTTTCCGAGATGTTGAAATACTTCAAGACTTTATCAAGTTCTCAGCCTATATTATTTTGAAAAGAATGACTTATTTCATACTTTAAAATATTACTAACTCACTAATTTGTGCGATAAATTTATACCTAATATTTGACTTGACAACTATAATCAATGTGATTAACTTCTAATTCAAAAATAAAGGAAATACTATATAGAACACTTTTTACTATTATTTAATAATCATTTAAAGAAAAATTTAACATTAATATTTGATTGGGGTTAAAAGTGAAGAGTAAAATATTTATAGTAATTTCCTTTCTTCTGTTGGTAAGTCTTTCTGCACAAAAAGATATTCGGGTTTTGTCTTCGAGTCAATCGAGTTTAACCATTGAGTATTCGCCTATATATTCCGAAATTATAAAAGAAAAAATTGATGGGGTAGAGTATCTTTCCATCCCATTTGATGGTGCTGTTGGTTATTCAGATGAATTTGTTGGTAATATATTTCTTTATCACAGAAACATACAAGTTGGTGTTCCCTCTGAGTTTGGAAATACTATTCAAATATTATCAACACAGCATAAGGTAATAAAGGGTAAGGTTGCACCTTTGTTTGGCGACAAACCACTAAATAGTGGCGAAATTGCAAATGCAGAAAATTCATTTCAAAATCAAGAGTTAGTTCGGTTTGGCAATTTTGGATATTCTAGAGAACTTCCTATTCAAGATATTTTTGTTGCTCCAGTCCAATACAATGCCCAAACAAATGAAATTACACAATACACTAAAATTGTAATTAGAATTAATTTTGCTGCAACTTCTGCAAATAAAACCGAGATTAAAAAGCATTTGCTAAAGGGAATACTTCCAAATTACAGCATTGCAAAAAATTGGGGAAGCCCAAGCAAAGTGCTGAAAAAAACAAATCCAAATTCTGTTAAGTTTGAGGGTGTTTGGTATAAATTCAAAGCTACCAAAGAGGGTATTTACAAAATAAAAAGAAGCGAGCTATCATCACTTGGAATTGATGCTTCAACTGTTGACCCACGTACAATTAAAATTTTTAACAATGGTGGATATGCATTAAACGAAAAATTAGAAACGCCAACGCCTACTGGCATGGTGGAAAATGCAATTTATATTTCTGGTGAAGCTGATGGTAAGTTTGATGCAAATGATTACATCTTATTTTACGGAAGAGGGACAGACTTTTGGGAATATAAAACCTCTTCAAAAAAAATAGAACGATACCATCATCCGTATTCAAAAGATAATTTTTATTGGATTTCGTTTGGCGGTGCTAACGGAAAAAGAATGGAGGAGCAGCAAAGTCTTACTTCCACACCAAACGAAGTAGTAACAACTACTGTAGCTTTCAAAATTTTGGATGATGACAAAATAAATATTGGTAGATCTGGTAGAGATTATTGGGGCGATGAATTTAATACTAACAATAAATCGCACACATATATTAATAGTCTGGATGGAAGAATAGAGAGCGAAAATATTTTCTATAGATACAGATTCGCAAATTCATCAAATTCGAGCCACACATTAAAAGTTTATGAAAATGGGAAACTAATAAAAACCCAAACTATCCGTGGTTATGGAACTTCTTCATATAGTTGGGGAGTAGCAAGTAAAGGTACAACCGAGTTTTCTGGGGCGTTGCCAGAAAACAGAAGTGCATTAAAATTTGAAGTTGCAATTAATTCTGCAGAATCTAAAGCCTACATTGATTATTACGAAATTGAATATCAAAGAGACTTGAAAGTATTAAGTGATGAAATTATTTTCTTCTCAAATGATAACACTAATGTTGTTAAATATATGTTAAATAATTTTTCTAACAGCAGTATTAGGGCTTTCAACATTACAGATAATGAGAGTGTTAAAATAATTACATCGTCTAATGTTAGTGGTGGAATGATTGATTTTACCGCTTCTGAAAAAGAGGGTAACAGAGCGAAATATATTGCCATTACCGATTCTAAATTAAAGTCAATTTCAGATATAGAAAAAGTGGAAATTTCAAATAGCATTATATCTGGAGAGGGTGCAGAGTATATTATTATTACCGACAAAAAATTTAGTAGTGAGGCTGAAAGGCTTGCAGAATATAGACAAAACGACGCTCCAAGAAAATACTCTACCAAAGTTGTTTATGTTGAAGATATATTAAACGAGTTCTCGTGCGGAATGATGGACCCTACTGCTATCAGAAATTTTCTAAAATATGGATATGAAAATTGGAATATTAAACCTTATTTTGTCCTTCTATTTGGAGATGGTAATTACGACTATTTGAACGCTGAGGGTTATAACCAAAATTTTGTGCCAACATATCAAACTCGTGAATCTCTTAACGAGTTAGCTTCATATCCAATGGATGATTATTATAGCAGAATAGCTGGAAATGACCAAAAAGCAGATATTGCAATTGGACGAATAAATATACTAACTACTACTGATGCAAAAAACACTGTAGATAAAATAATTAATTATGAAAAAACTGATAACGGACTTTGGAAAAATATAATAACACTTGTTGCAGATGATAGAGAAACAAGCCATGGTATAGAAAGCAACTTACACACTCCACAATCAGAAAGGTTAGTAAGAGAAAGAGTCCCTGGATTTATGAACACTAGAAAAATTTATCTTGCTGCTTATCCTACTGTAATTACTGGCTTTGGAAGACGAAAGCCCGAAGTTAACAAAGAAATTATAGATGCCGTTAATCAAGGTACATTGATATTAAATTACATTGGTCATGGAAACCCTACTGTTTGGGCACATGAAGGAGTTTTTGAACAAACTTCAACAATTCCAAGTTTTAAAAACGAAAAGTTTTTTTTCCTTACAGCAGCTACTTGCGATTTTGGGCGTTACGACGATCCAACTGCTCAAAGCTCAACAGAGGATTTATTGCTTGCTAAAAATAGAGGAATGATTGGTGGATTTTCTGCCGCTCGTGTTGTTTATTCGCACGCTAACGAAGCATTAAATTTGAAATTCTATTCCTACCTACTTAGCGAATCACTTGATGATATGAAAGATATGACTGTTGGCGAGGCTTTCCGATTGACTAAAATTGCAAAAACTTCAGACAACGATGAAAAATTTCATCTATTCTGCGACCCTGCAATTAGGTTAAATATTCCTAAAGCACCTGCTATAATTGAAAAAGTTAATGGTGAAAATTTAATATCTAAAGTTCAACTTAAAGCTCTAAGCAATGCCAGTATTGAAGGCGAAGTGAAAAATTACGACGGAACCACTAATACAGTTTTTAATGGAGAAGCAGTTATAAGCGTTTACGATTCTGATATTATTAAACAACTTCCCGAATTGGGAAACGATATTAGAGCCAGAATGGTTGTGCCTGGTGGAGTAATATTTAGAGGTAGAGCTACTGTTAGCAACGGAAAATTTTCAACTAAGTTTACCGTTCCTCAAGATATTTCCTACGAAAATAGGAATGGAAAAATTGTTGCTTACATTACAGATGATGATAACGATGGAATTGGTTTTACAAAAGATATTATTATTGGTGGAACAGATTCATCTGCAACCAACGATGGTAGTGGACCAGAAATTGAAATTACTTTTGATGATGCAGAATCTTCTAGCACATCGTTAGTTAATGAAGATTTTACTATTGTCCTTAATTTGCAAGATGAAACTGGACTTAACACAACTGGTTCTGGCATTGGGCATAAACTTAAAGGTGTTATTAACGATAATGCAGCTAGCGAAATAGATTTTACAAGTTACTTTGTAGGCGATTTAGATGCTGAGGGTAAAAGTGGAAAGGTGAATTATAAACTTACCAATTTTGAACTTGGTGAGCATAAGATAGAAATCACAGCGTGGGATGTTTTTAACAATCCTTCCCAACAAATTAGTTATTTTACGGTAGTGAATTCTGATGAAGTTGTTCTTAAGGATGTTGTAAACTATCCAAATCCTTTTAGAAACAATACTACATTTTTGTTTCAGCACAATATTACTGAACCAATTGATGTTAAAATTAAAATTTATACTATTGCAGGAAGACTAATTAAAAATATTGAAGAATACAGCATCTTGGATAAATTTGTAAAAATTGACTGGGATGGAAAAGATGAGGATGGTTCTACAATTGCTAGTGGAACTTACCTTTATAAAGTTATTATTAAATCAATTGATGGCAAGAGCAATCAAAATGTTCTTGGAAAATTATCCATCGTACACTAAAAAAGTAAAGTTATTATGGAGGATATTTACTTATGAAACGATTATTTAGCTTAATGATATTATTATCTTTAATGTTAGGATACGTTAACAAAATTAATGCACAAGGCGAAGCAGCAGTTCCGTTTTTGCTACTTGCACCAGATTCTAGACACGCTGGGCTTGGCGAATCGGGAACAGGACTTGCAGATAATTCATCCGCTATTTTTTGGAACCCTGCTGGAATAGCTTTCCAAACTGGCTCCGAGGTCGGAATTACTCATGCAAATTGGTTACCACAATTTAACTTAGATTTATCTTACGATTATGTTACCTATCGCCAATACATAGAAGCCATAGATGGTAGTGTTACTGCAAGTTTAACATATATGAATTATGGTGAGTTTAATAGAACTGGCTCAGATGGCCCAAAAGTGATTAGCACTTTTAGATCTTTCGATATTGGTGCAACTATTGGTTATGCTACTAAATTATCGGAAGATTGGGGCGTTGGAATGAATTTTAGATTTATATATTCAAACCTTTCTGACCAACCAACTGAAAACGAAGTTGGTAGTGGTGTTGCTTCAACAGTAAGTTTTGATGCTGGTGTAATGTGGAGACCACAAAATTTTCTTGATGGTAGTTTTAGCGTTGGTGCAAACTTAAGTAACGTTGGTCCTAGTATCTCTTATATCGATCAAGCACAAGCAGATCCTTTACCAACTAATTTTCGTTTAGGTTTAGCTTACCGAATTTTTCAGGATGAATACAATTCATTTACAATTACTGCCGATGCAAGCAAATTACTTGTAAATAGAAAATCATCTGTAATTGAAGGTGATACTGATACAACTGATTCTCCCATAATTTCAAACGATTTTATGAGAAGCATCGAGTATTCTGCTGGTGCCGAGTATTGGTACGGAATACCTGAAGACTTTATGTTTGCTGTACGTGCTGGATATTTTTACGAAGACCCAGATTTTGGTGCAAGAAACTTTTTAACATTTGGTGCTGGAATTAAATATGATATTTACGGATTTGATTTCAGTTATATATCCACAGTTGGTTCAAATAGCGAAAACCATCCGCTTGATGGAACACTTAGGTTTTCATTAGTAATTGGTTGGGATACTGTTCCAGAAACTAAACCAGGATTACCAAGAGGAATTTAGCAAAAATGAAGAGAGCAAATTTATCATATAATAAATTTAGAAAAAATGATAGCTGTCAAATAAGGGGAGGTCATTGCGATTCCGATTTATCGGAAGAAGCAATCTGTGGTAGATTGCCACGTCGTCCAGAAAACATTGGACGCCTCGCAAAGACAGTTTCTAAAAACTTAATATTATTTTTAATTGTTTTTTTATTTGGGATGGGCAGTTTAGCTGCCCAATCTTTTGTGGGTAAGTTAAATCAAAATCCTATTTACAATTCTAAAAAGTTTGAAGCGAACGATACATTAAAAATCCTTGCCGTCCTATCCGATTTCCAAAAGGATAATGATGATGCAACTTATGGCAATGGAAAATTTGAGTCAATTTATACTAAAGATTATGGAAAGTCAATTCTTGACCCTATACCACACGATAAAGCATATTTTGAAAATCATCTAAAGTTTGTGCAAAACTATTTTGCAAAAGTATCCAACGGTAAATTGAATATTACCTACACAGTACTGGATAATATTTTAACAGTCTCTAAAACAATGCGTAACTACACGCCACCATTGGATGATTTGAATAATCACGCTCCACTTGGTGAATACTTAGATGAAGTTTGGAAATTAGCAGATGCACAATATCCTACTGTTAATTTTTCCGATTACGATTTGTTCTTTGTTCTTCACGCTGGTGCTGGTAAAGATATTTCGTTACCAGGTAGCCTTGCTAACGAAAGGGATTTACCCTCGGTTTATCTGAATGAGAAGTCATTGAAAAACATTGGTTATGATGGATTTTCAGTAAACGGAGGAAGTTTCAAAATTACAAACAGTGCAATATTGCCCGAAACAGAATCCCGCGAAATGAAAGGCTTTAATGGAACAACTTTAATTGAATTAACAACAAATGGTCTTTTTGTTGCTACTGTTGGAAGTTATCTCGGTTTGCCCGATTTGTATAATACTAAAACTGGACGCAGTGCAATTGGTCGCTTTGGCTTAATGGATGGGCAATCGATGTTTACCTACAAGGGCATTTTTCCTCCAGAGCCATCAGCGTGGGAAAAAATGCGACTTGGATGGATAACCCCTACAGAAATTTCAATAGGCAACCACAGTCTGAATATTGTAAACGAGTTTGTCGCAAGCGGCACAGATACTACGCTAATAAAAATTCCAATTAATGCAACCGAATATTACTTAATTGAAAATAGAAAACGTGATGCTCTAAAAGATGGCTCCACCGTTTCCTACATTAGTAACGGAGTACTGAAAAAGAAAACATTCGATAGAGATTACAAAAATTATATTTATTATAATGTTGATACACTTGAAGGCGTTATTGTTGACGTTGATGAGTTCGATTGGGCATTGCCGGCGGTTGACAGAAATTATAAAATTGAAAATTTTTCTGAAGTGGGCTTAATTATTTGGCACATTGATGAAAGAATAATTAAAGATAATTACGAAAGTAATACAATAAATAACGATAGATACAAGCGTGGCGTTGCCGTTGTTGAGGCAGATGGAATACGTGATATTGGCGAAGAGTTTAAAACAATATTTGGCGAACTTATAATAGGAGAGGGAACTAAGGAAGATACCTGGTATAAAAGCAATCCATCGGATTATTATAAAAAATATGGGAATAAATTTTCGGCAGATACAAAACCTAAAGCCCTTGCAAACTCTGGGGCAAATAGCTTGATTACACTTTCTAACTTTTCAGATATATCAAATAGCACTTCTTTCGATATCTCTTTTGGATCTGATAATATTGATTTAATAAGTAATTTTGATTTAGGAAAACATTTTAAAACCAAGTGGCTAAGTTCTGTAAATAATGGAAATGAGGTTGTACATTATGCATTCTCAGATGTTCAAACAATTAAATTTAATTCCGATGGTATTATTTATAATTCTGGTCCAAATAGAGAAGTTGCAAGAATAATAGATTTTAAGCCTCTACTTATTGGTTCTGGTGGAAAAGAATTTGTAATTAAAACTCATAATTCAAAACTATCAGTTTATATTATTGAAGGAGCTATATCTAATTTCTTGAGTACTTCATTGCCCAATACCGATTCCTATTCAACACCTCCTGTTTTGCTTTCGCAAAATAATAATATAATCGAATTTTTGGTTGGGACAGATAAAGGTGTAGTTGTTAAGTACTCTCTGGATATTTCTTCTCAGATAATTTCGTTGATTGAATCAAAGCAAATATTCACTACTCCAGTTAAGCAGATTGCAATTCTTGGAAATGGTTATAGTGCTATTTCTAATGAATATTATTGGAGTAGTATTGCAATAGATAATTCACCAATTAGCCTTAGTGAAAAAGCTATTCAGTTAGTAAACACTCAAGCAGGTGCAGAAAATGTTTCTATTATTCAAACTGAAAATAGGTTACTTCATATTTTAAATTCGATTGATGTAAGTGAAATAAAAGGAACAGATTCAGTTTATACTTTTGCATTAACCAATTTAAAAAGCGATGGAAGTAATTATATAATTCAAAATAGTAGCAACCATTTGCAAGCTATTAATTTCGCTGGCTCAGAAGCAACAAACTTTCCAGTCCAAGATGAATTTAATGAAACATTTACTTCATCTCCACTTTCTGTTGATATAAATAATGATGGTGCAGGAGACATCATTACATTTACAGAAAATGGTAAAATTCTTGCAATAGATGGAATTACTGGGGAAATGATTGACGGATTTCCAATATCAAGTGGTGGAAAAGTTTCTACGGTTCCAACAATATTTACAGAAAATGGAAGAACTGCACTCGGAATTATTGCAGAGACTAATCAATTTATGAGCTGGAATATAAGCAAGTATGACGGCAAAAAATTCTGGAGTGAAGAAAACGGAAACGCAAGCAATAGTTCATCCGTTGTTGCTGCAAGTTCAAGTGAAGCTATTGCCGAGTTCTTTCCACAAAACAAAGCATACAATTGGCCAAATCCAGTTTACGATGGAGTAACAAACATACGCTATTTTGTTGCAGAAGATTCAAAAGCAGAAGTAACAATTTTTGATCTTGCTGGCGATTTGGTTGCAAAACTTAGTGGTAATGCCATTGGCGGATTTGATAACGAAATTGTTTGGAATGTAAACAACATCCAAAGTGGAGTTTATTTTGCACATTTAGAAGTAACTTCAAACTCTGGAAAAACAGAATCAAAAATTATTAAAATTGCTGTTATTAAATAAATGGGTGAACTCGTTAATAATAATGTGCAACTTTTAGATTCTGTAGTTTCTCTTATTGATGCCACTAGAAGTAGAGTTGCTACAACTATAAATTAGGAACTCACTATTTTGTATTGGTCTCATCTTCACACTTTAATATCCATCAAAGATGAAATAAAGCGTGAGTTTTACATCCAAATGTGCAAGCATGAATTGTGGAGTGCAAGATTAGAGTATGCTTTTCTAGCGAACTGCATTGAGCAAAAAATAGATTACAAGTAAATTAAATTATTAAGTAAACAAAATTTATACTAATAAAAATGAAAACAATTAAATTTATTCTATTATCATTATTACTATTAACAAGTTCAATTTTTTCTCAATACAACCAATTTGAAGCAGAGTATAATTGGTACACAATTGAAGGTGAACACGTTTATGTTCACTATCACGAGGGAGCTGAACGGACTGCTCGGGTTGTTGCCCGCATTGGCGATGAAGTGTGGGGCCCATTAACATCACTGTATGGCTACGAGCCTGATAAAGTTCACTACGTTATTAAGGACAAAGACGATTACTCAAATGGAGCAACGTATTTTTTTGATAATAAAATTGAAATTTGGGCATCCGCTTTGGATTTTGATTTACGCGGAACTCACAATTGGTTACGCAATGTTATCTCTCATGAGTTTACGCACATGGTACAAATCCAAGCGGGAATGAAGTGGGGACGAGCTATCCCAGCATTTTACGTCCAATTTTTAGATTACGAAGATGTGCGTCGCCCCGATTTACTATACGGATATCCCGATAAAATTATTTCATATCCAGTTGCAAGTATTAATATTCCAGCATGGTTTGCCGAAGGAACTGCACAATATATGCGTAAAGATTTTGGATACGAAAATTGGGATTCGCACCGCGATATGATTTTACGTAGCTATGCCTTAGATGATAACATGCTTACTTGGAATCAGATGGGAAGTTTTGGTAAAACAAGCCTTGGGAACGAATCTGTATATAATTCTGGCTTTGCACTTACGCGTTATATTTCTCAAAAATATGGTGAAGATAAATTAAGGTTAATAACAGAAAAACTTGGTAAGCTTACAAACTTCACTATTGATGCGGCTTTTGAAGGTGTGCTTGGTAAAGATGGTAACGAAATTTATGACGAATGGAGTAGTTACTTAAAAAAGGATTATGCCGAAAGAACAAAAGAGTTAAGAGAAAACTTAGTTGAAGGTGAGCTAATCCAAAAAGAAGGCTTCGGAAATTTTTATCCGATACTTACAAAAGATGGTACTAAGTTCTACTTTATTTCAAACGAAGGCAAAGACTATATGAGTACAGCATCGTTGTTTGAGTTTGATATTGCTACAAAAAAGAAAAAGAAATTAATTAGTGGTATCCGCTCTACCATTAGTCTTACTGCTGATGGCAAAAAAATTATTTTTGCAAAACTTTCCGAGGATAATCCAGAGTGGGCAAATATTCACGATATATTTATTTATAATATTGAAGACGATGATGATGAGCGTTTAACATTTGGGCTACGTGCAAACAATCCAAACCTTTCGCACGATGGAAAAAATATTACATTTGTTTTTCAAAAAGATGGAACTTCAAATCTTGGTATTGTTGATATTGATGGAAAGAACTTTAAACGTTTAACATTTTTTGAGGAAGGGGAGCAAGTCTATAATCCAAAATTTTCTAATGATGATAAGCACATTATTTTTGATTACTCAATTAAAGAAGGGCGTGATATAGCTAAGGTTAATGTTGATGGTTCCAACTTTGAGTTTTTAATCCAAACAGAAAATGATGAACGAAATGCCATTTACGATTATGATGGAAATATGATTTATGCTTCCAACGAAACTGGGATTTTTAATCTTTACAAAATTGATAAAACAACTAAAAAGCGTAGCCAAATTTCTAATGTTTTAGGCGGTGCGTTTATGCCAACCGTTGATAGCACTGGTAATATTGTGTATGCTGGTTATAATTCACACGGATATCAAATATATAAGCTTGATAATAGTGTACAGAAAACAGTGGATGCAACTAAAAAATATTTGTGGCTTGCAAATCCTCCTTTGGGCAAAGATAAACCCAATGGGGATATAAATAATTTTGACATTGCACGTCTTAAAAATTATGACGACACAAAAGTTGAATACGAGTCAAAACCTTATACTGGATTTTTTACTAAAATGACTTTCTTCCCATTTGTCCGTTTTGACAACTACAACACTGGCGATAATACTATGCTCGATAAATTTAAGCCTGGTGTATATTTTACTTCCTCCGATTACTTAAACCGCTATTCACTTTTTGGTGCGGTGGCAATTAATAAACGATTAGAGCGAGATATCTATCTCTCTTTAGAATATCGCAACAAGCTTCCGCTCCTTTATTCATTGGGGATAAAGCCTGTTGTATCGCTTGAGCTTTATAGCGTAAGCCGTAAAGCGGATGTCGATTTATACTTTGGTATCGATTCAACCACAACGCCACCAACATACGATGATATAGTTGGAACTGATGTAACTTATAATTTGTTTGAAGTTGATTTAGCTATTAAGCATAAAATTTTCGCTAAAGGAAATAAAATTGAATTTCGTTTTATTTATAGCGATTATGTTGCAACTCTTGGAAGTTTCACTTTACCCAATATTGGCGGACTTTATCCATCTACAAGAGATACTTATTTTATTGGAAGAAATTTTCAGTTCACTTATTGGCACAAGAGTTTTGCCCCATACATCGATGCCGATATAAATCCTATAGGACGTGCAGTTACATTTAAATTTAATTACGAGTTGGATGATTATAACAGCGATGGAGAATACACAATTGAAAATGGTGTGTTAGTTCCGCAGTATAATAAATATCGTTTTCTTCGTACCGAGTTCGATTGGAAAGAGCATATATCAATTAATAAAGCAAACCATACAATTAATGCAAGGGTTAAGGCTGGCTCAATAATTGGAGCCACGCTACCAAACTTTTTTGATTATTATGTGGGTGGGTTAGTTGGAATGAAAGGATATCCGTTCTATTCAATTGGTGGTAACCAAGCATATTGGGCACACTTAGAATACAGATTTCCGCTCTTCAAAAACATAGATGCTCGATATGGAGATTGGTATTTAGATAAAATATTTTTTTCTGTTTATGCCGATGTTGGTGATGCTTGGACTGGTAATTTTGAAGGAATGGATAAATCGAAAAAAGCTGCTGGTGCTGAAATTAGAATTAAAATGACTTCCTTTTATCTTTTTCCTACAGCAATATTTTTTAACTTTTCGTATGGATTTGATAAATTCACAAAAGTTGTTAGAGATAAAAATATTGTTTATGGACAAGAGTTTATTTTTTATGCAGGAGTTTTGTTCGACTTTTCCATTTAAGGGGTGGATAAACTTTGAACTTTTACGAAACACATTCCCAATTCCCTCTCAAGAGGGGGCTTTGGGACACTATTCCGCAAAGCGGAATGATATACTTCCCCTCTTGAGAGGGGATTAAGGGGTGTGTTAATTTATCAATAAACATAAATCAGAATTAAAATGAAAAAAACAATCATCGTAATACTAGCATTAACAATTACTACACTTGCACAAGAAAATAAACTTGAATTAAGTGGAAATCTTTCGCAAGATATTTTTACAAGCCAGCAAAATTTTCAGTTTGATAATACTGAAACGAGCCTTGTAATTAAAAAACGTTCGCCAATGCTTGCTGGTGGGCTTTCGGTAGTTTTGCCTGGAGCTGGACAGTTTTACAACAAGGATTATTGGAAATCTGCAATATTTGTTGCACTTGAGACTGCTGGAATTGTAACTGCAATTGTGTACAGCAATAAGGGTGATGAACAAACAATCAGTTTTCAGAATTTTGCAAATTCGCCAGATGGCTGGAGTGTTGATAAATATGCACAGTGGTCGGTTGATAACGCAAACAGAATAAATCCGTTATTATCAGAAACGGATGATGCTTTGCAGGGCGTGGTTGACGAAAATGGAAAACTTATTAGTTGGGCAAAGTTGAATGATTTAGAAACAGCAATTGGTCATTACTATTCCCACAGACTTGCACCATACAACGACCAACAGTACTACGAAATGATAGGGAAGTATCAGCAGTTTAATGCAGGTTGGGCAGATTATAAAGACTCCGATTATCCACCAAATGGTTATGTTTATCCTCAGCAAGTAACAGCAACAAATTCGTGGTATGCCGATGAACGTGGGAAAGCAAATAGCTATTACGATATTTCAAATCTTGCAGTTAAAATTTTAGTAGCAAATCACATTATAAGTGCTGTTGAAGCGGCACTATCTGCAAATAGTTATAACAGAAGTTTAAATGCCGAAGTTAAAATGAACTCTAACTCAATTGGGTATAATAGGGTTTTTTATCCAGAGCTTAGTTTAAGTTATAGGTTTTAATTTATAAATAGATGGCAATTAAGCAACTACTTACGAGACTGTGTAAAAGGTCATCCTGAAATCTTAAAAGTTCAAACATCTTGTAAAAAGAGATGCTGAAATACTTCAAGAAGTTCAGCATCTCTTAAATTCAGCATGACTATTTTTTAGTTCTCACACAGCTTCTTAAGTCGTTGGTTACTAAAAAGTATTTTATCTAGTAAGCTTTTTATACTTAATTCTTTGTGGAATTTCTGCTGCACTACCAAGCCGTTCTTTTCTGTTTTCTTGATAATCGGAGAAGTTACCTTCGAACCAAACCACTTTACTATCACCTTCAAAAGCGAGAATGTGTGTGCATATTCTGTCTAAAAACCATCTATCATGGCTAATCACCACGGCACATCCAGCAAAGTTAAGTAGGCCTTCTTCTAACGCACGCATTGTGTTTACATCTAAATCGTTTGTAGGTTCATCCAAAAGTATTACATTTGCACCCTCTTTTAATACCATTGCTAATTGAACTCGGTTACGCTCACCACCAGAAAGAACGCCAACTTTTTTCTTCTGCAAACCACCGCCAAAGTTAAATTGCCCAACATAAGCCCGCGAGTTTAGTTCTCTGTTGCCTAATTGAATTATTTCGCTACCACCACTAATCATTTCCCAAATTGTTTTATCGGGGTCTAACTCATCTCGGCTTTGGTCAACGTATGCAATTTTAACTGTATCGCCAATTGTAAAATTTCCACTATCTTGCTCAATTTTTTTTGTAATCATATTAAAAAGGGTTGTTTTACCAGAACCATTTGGACCAATGATACCAACAATTCCACCAGGAGGAAGTTTGAAATTCATATCATCGTAAAGTAGTTTTTCACCGAATGCTTTTGCAACATTTTCTGCTTCAATAACTACGTTGCCAAGACGAGGACCAGCAGGAATATATAATTGCAAATCTTTTTGTCTTCCTTCACTCTCTTCTTTTAGCATATTTTCGTAACTGTTAATTCGAGCTTTCGATTTTGCGTGCCTTCCTTTTGGCGACATTCTAATCCACTCTAACTCACGAGCAAGAGTTTTTTGTCTATCACTTTCTCTTTTTTCTTCTTGTTTTAATCTTTCTTGTTTTTGTTCAAGCCACGATGAGTAGTTACCTTTCCAAGGAATTCCTTCCCCTTTGTCTAATTCCAAAATCCACCCTGCTACATTATCCAAAAAGTATCTATCGTGAGTTACAGCTATAATTGTTCCAGGGTAGCGGTTCAACTCAGCTTCCAACCAAAGTATTGTTTCTGCATCAAGATGGTTTGTAGGCTCATCTAACAGTAAAATATCGGGCTTTTGTAGTAATAGGCGAGTGAGAGCAACACGGCGTTTTTCACCACCAGAAATTACTTTTATAAGTGTATCTGCTGGTGGGCATCCAAGAGTATCCATTGCCATTTCTAGTTTGGAATCTAAATCCCAAGCATCTTTGTTGTCTATTAATTCTTGAACTTTTCCTTGTCGCTCAATAAGTGCTGTCATTTCGTCATCGCTCATTGGCTCGGCAAATTTTGCGTTTATGTCGTCATATTCATTGAGCAAATCAACAATTTCTTGAACTCCTTCTTGCACAATTTCTTTAACAGTTTTCTCTTCGTCCAACTGTGGCTCTTGTTCGAGATAGCCAACAGTGTAACCTGGCGAGATTGAAGTTTCTCCATTAAAATCTTTATCAATTCCAGCAAGTATTTTTAAAAGTGTACTTTTACCAGAACCATTAAGCCCAAGCACTCCAATTTTTGCTCCATAAAAATATGAAAGTGAAATATCCTTAATAATAGGAGTTTTATCGTAAAACTTACTCACTTTGTACATTGAGTATATTATTTTTTTATCGTCATCAGCCATTTTGTTTCCTTCCATAATCTTTAATAATTAAAGTGCCAAAATAATCAATTTGAGTATTAGATGTTGAAGTAATGGTTTTAGTGTTTTGTTAAACCCATAAAATAAAGGGAAATCTAAATTTTACTATGTATCATTGTAAACCATTATCAGTTTGTCTAAGAAAACAGCATTTGTTATTTTTGCCGTATGAAAAAATTAATAAAAAGATTAATAATTCTTGGAATTATTTTAGGAATATTAGTAGTTGGAGCATTTTTTGGAATAAATGAATATTTAATGCCAGCTTATGTTGAAGCAAACGAATTGATTTTGCCAGATGTTGTTGGCTTAAATAAAGATGAGGCTATTAGAAAATTGAAGGCTTTGAAATTATCTCCAATAGAAGTTGGTCCTAGATATGATTCGAGATACGAAGTTGACGAGGTTATTTTTCAAAAACCATACGCAGGTACAAAAGTAAAAGAGAATCGTAGAGTTTATATACACATTAGTGGTGGCGAGCCTCTTGTTAAAATGCCACAGCTTGTTGGAAAGACCAATAGAGATGCATCAATTAAATTAAAGAGGATTGGGCTATTTGTTAGAGACTTGAAAGAAGTTCGCTCTGAATTGCCACGGGGTGTAATTGTTGAGCAAGAGTTTCCGTTTGAATACGAGTTGGAAAAAGGGGATTCGGTTAACTTAAAAATTAGTATTGGTCCACAATTAGGAATGGTAAGGGTTCCAGAGCTAATTCCAAGATCGGAAAAAGAGGCTGTTAAAATATTACATAGATTGCGTTTGAAGATGGGAACAAGAACTTACCGAGCTTCGCCATCTTTATTGCCAAATACAGTAATTAGTCAAACACCTGCACCAAATTCACTTTTGAGTATTGGTGATAGTGTTAATGTTATAATTTCAAAAAGGAGTAGGTAGCAATGAAAAAATTAGCTCCCTCTATACTTGCTGCCGATTTTTCAAATCTTTCACAGCAATTGCGTTACATAGAAATTGGCGGTGCAGATGTTGTGCATTGCGATATTATGGATGGAAAATTTGTTCCTAATATTACATTTGGTACAGTTGTTGTAAAAGCTGTTAGCAAAACCACAAAGTTACCAATTGATGTTCACTTGATGATTGAAAATCCCGATAATTTTATTGAGGATTTTGTAAAAGCTGGAGCAAGTTATATTTCGGTGCATCAAGAGGAAGTTGTGCATCTGCACAGAACTATTGCAAGAATTAAAGAGCTTGGTGCAAAGGCAGGGGTTGTAATAAATCCCGCAACACCTGTAAGCACGCTATCAGATATTTTAGAATTTGTAGATTTCGTTTTGGTAATGTCGGTTAATCCAGGCTTTGGAGGTCAGAAATTTATTCCTTCAACACTCAACAAAATTAAGCAACTTGCAAAAATTAGGAAAGAAAAAGAACTTAGCTTTGAAATAGAAATAGACGGCGGTGTTACTTCCGAAAATATTAAAGATATTTTAAATGCTGGATGTGATATGTTTGTTGCTGGCTCATCGGTGTTTGCACAAGATAATATTTCTGCCGCAACTACCGAGTTAAAGAATTTGATTTCGTAGGTGGGAAGAGGGGAGAAGTTAAAGGTTAGAAGGAAGAGGTAAAAAGAAAGAAAGCCGCTCACGTTGTGATGCCTTCGGTAGAATTTACAAATTGTTTTCTAATAAAAGACAAAAGTGGCTGTGTTAAAGGTCATTCTGAACTTGCGATGCACTGAACTTGTTGAAGTGTTTAAGAATCTCAAAGGTTCAAGTATATTACAGAAAGAGATGCTGAAATATTTCGAAAAACTCAAGATACTGCAAGTTCAGTATGGCGATTTTTGAGTTTCTACACAGTCTCTTAAGTAGTTGGTTAATAGCAATGACCTAGTTCACTGGTTCTAAAATAACCAAATATGAGTCCACCCTATAAAGGTTGTTTCTGTCATTACGAGGCGTTCTTTGCCGAAGTAATCTGTTGAGTTTGAACTGAATTATATAAAAAGTCATTAAAAGAAAGTATGAGTAAAAAGTCTCACATCTTGTGTCTAATATCTAAAAACTAATATGATAAATAACATTCCTACATTTTATTCCAAATTAATTTCAAGCAATCAGCTTTATGTTATGGGTATTTTGAATGTTACTCCAGATTCTTTCTCGGATGGAGGAAAGTTTAACAATACTAACCTAGCAACAGAACACGCATTACAAATGTTGGAAGATGGAGCCGATATAATTGATGTTGGTGGCGAGTCTTCACGTCCTGGTGCAGAGGAAGTTTCACTTGATGAAGAGATAAAGAGGACAATTCCAACAATAGAAAAAATTCTTGAGCATAAACCAAACGCAATAATTTCCATTGATACAACAAAGCCAGAAGTTGCCGAAGCTGCATTGGAGAGTGGAGCCGAAATTATTAATGATATTTCTGGTCTTGCGGATAACAGTATGTTAGGAGTAATACAAAAGTTTGATGCAACGGTAGTAATAATGCACATGCTGGGTAATCCAAGGAGTATGCAGAAAAATCCAACATATAAAAATGTAGTTGAAGAAATTTACAATTACTTAAGTAGCAAAATAAAATTTGCAAAAGCGAATGATGTTACTTCGGTTATTGTTGACCCCGGTATTGGCTTTGGCAAGAGTGTGAATCATAATTATGAATTGCTCAAAAATTTAGCTAAATTTCAAAACTTAGAAATCCCTTTGTTGATAGGCGTTTCAAGAAAATCTCTTATTGGAAAAACATTAAATTTGGATGTTGACAAAAGGGATGTTGCAACAATAATTCTTGAAACAGATGCAGTAAACAAAGGTGCAAAAATTGTTCGCACACACAATGTTAAAAATGCTATGCAGCTTAAAAAATTAAATCAATTATTGAAATAGTAAATGTTTGAAATATTTAAAATAGGTTTTATGCCCTTTACAATATTGGATCTTTTTGATATTGCATTGGTTGCCTTTATAGTTTACAAAGTTTATACAATTATTAAAGGCACAATTGCATCTCAAATATTTTTGGGTTTAGTAGTAGTTTTATTCTTTTCGTTTTTAGCTCAGGCTGGTAACCTAAAAGCTCTTGGATGGTTGCTAAAGTTAGTTACTGATATTTGGGTAATTGCATTTATTATTTTATTCCAACCAGAGATTAGGCGGTTTTTACTTTTGCTTGGAAAGAAACCATTTGGGGCAAGGTTCTTTAAGAGTGAAGAAACTGACGATGAGGTTGCCGATATTTTAACAGAGGCAGCATTTGAAATGTCGCAACATCAGCACGGAGCTTTAATTGTTTTAGAACGCACTGTCGGAATTAAAAGCTTTATAGATACTGGCGAACCAGTAAATGCCGAAGCTAGTTCCAAGTTAATTCGGTCCATATTTTTCCCTCGTTCGCCAATGCACGATGGTGCTGTAATTATGAAAAATAATATTATCTTGGCTGCACGTTGCACACTTCCACTATCTCAATCAACTACCTACGATAAAATGTCGTTAGGTATGAGGCATAGGGCTGGATTAGGAATTACTGAGCAAGCCGATGTAATTTGCCTAATTGTTTCCGAAGAGACTGGAGCTATTTCTATTGCTGAGGATGGCAAATTGTATCGTGGACTATCGCGTGATTCCATCCGTAAATATTTATCCAAACGTATTGAACCTACACAGCGTAAGGGAGCAAAGGGTATTTTTGAACTCTTCAACAAAGCTAAATAAAATATGCGTAGTTATTCCCGTTTATAACGAAGTAGAGTTCCTCGATGAATTATTACCAAAAGTAAAAGAGTTTGCATCAAAAATTATTTGTGTGGATGATGGATCAACAGACGGAAGCAAAGAGTTAATTGAACCCAATTTAGATATTACACTTATTTCAAATGGTAAGAACAGAGGCAAAGGATATTCGCTTAAAGTTGGTCTAATTGAATCTCTTAAATACGATTGCGATACCGTTATTACAATGGATGCCGATATGCAACACTTACCTGAGCAAATTCCACAATTTGCCAAAGCAATAAAGCAATTTGACCTTGTTGTAGGTAACAGATTACACACGCTAAAGGGAATGCCACTACAACGCATTGCAAGTAATAAATTAACGAGTTGGATGCTTTCTAAAAAAGTTGGTGTTAAAATTATTGATAGCCAAAGCGGTTACAGAGCTTTTAGAAAAGATATTATAAAATCAATTTTGCCTTTAGAAACTGGCTTTGAAGCTGAAACAGAAATGCTTATAAATGCAGCACTTAATAATAACTCAATTGGTTTCGTAAATATTCCAACAATTTATAACAACAACACAAGCAAAATGAAACCACTTCAAGCAATTTTAGGATTTCTTAAAGTATTATTTAGAAGCACAAAAAGAACTTCCGATTTATGATTATATTTGTTCCTAACTATTGAACTTACATAAATTGGTAAAACAATGAAAACAAAAACATACGAAGTGCAAATTTACTATAGTGGTTTTACAACAAATAAAATTGAAGCCAAAAGTGAAGAAGATGCAATTATTAAAGCTAGATTACTGGATGTTAATAAAGACGAATTATTAACAAATATTGAAAATTGGGAAGAAGCTGATAAGGCAAATGAAATTGAGAGTAACATTCCACTTGTAAAATAAATATGATTAAGATAAATAAAAATTATAACGAATTTAAAAATTACAAGTTTATTGACTTATTTGCTGGTATTGGAGGCTTCCATTACGCATTAAAATCTTTTGGGGCAGAATGTGTTTTTGCATCTGAGATTGACGAGAAAGCAGCAGAAATTTATGAAATAAATCATAACTTAAAACCTTTGGGCGATATCACAAAGATTGATGAAGTCGATATTCCTGCACACGATATTTTATGCGGAGGATTTCCGTGTCAAGCATTTTCAATATCGGGTAAGCAAAAAGGATTTGAAGATACTCGTGGAACTCTTTTTTTTGATATTGCAAGAATTGTAAATTACCACAAACCTAAGATTCTATTTCTTGAGAATGTGAAAAATTTTGCAAGACATGATGATGGCAAAACATTAAACACAGTAATAGAAACTCTTAAAGAATTAAATTACACAGTCCATTATAAAGTGTTAAATACAAGCAATTTTGGTTTGCCTCAAAATAGAGAGAGGATTTATATAATTGGATTTAATAACGATATTTTTGAAAATACAAAATTTAGTTTTCCCACAGAAAATTTAGTATCATCTTTATCTGATATATTAGAGAAAAATCCAACGGACGGAAAAATTATAAGCAGAAATGACATAGATATTTATAAAACTTACACTCCTACAGAAAATATTTTTGGCAAAATTGAGTTGCCCAATAAACCTATTCAGATAGGCAAGGTAAACAAAGGTGGGCAAGGGGAAAGAATTTATGATCCACTTGGGCATTCAATTACTCTTTCTGCCTACGGTGGCGGGGTTGGTGCAAAAACTGGTTTGTATCAAATTAACAAAAAAATTAGAAAACTTTCTCCACGAGAATGTGCAAGGTTGCAAGGATATCCTGAAAATTTCATCATTCACAAAAGTATTTCGGAAGCACAGAAACAGTTTGGTAATAGTGTGTCAATAAATGTATTGCAATATTTAATTGGTTCTACCCTTATTGTTGTGGGTAAAGGTCTAAGTTCCCATGGAAAAATAGTATGGCACTTCTAAAATTCTTAAAAGTTCTATAACCTCTACCAACAGATTTCACTTCTTGAATTTTTCCATTTA
>CAMZLW010000164.1 GCA_947311785.1 uncultured Ignavibacteriales bacterium
ACTGTTACTTTGTCAACTTTCCAATCACTACCAAAATTTAATAATAAATTAAAAAAATCCTCTGAAAACACGGCACACCTTTTTTAATGCAAATTTACTAATTCCACAACAATAAGGGTAGAACCATTTACGATGTGCTGAACTTGTTGAAGTATTTCAAAATCTTTGTTTATGCCATAAGTTTGCACTAATAGATGCTGAAACACTTCAACAAATTCAGTGTACCGCAAGTTCAGCATGACGCATATTGTTAGGTTATACAAAGCCTTCTATTAAAGAACTTAAAATCTATTTTATAGTGGCACTTAATTTGAGACCATTGTGTTAATTTAAATTTATTAATAATCACACTGGAGTGCGAATGAAACTATTCATAAAAAAGTTTACACCTATTTTTTTACTATCTTTATCTACAATTGCATTAGCTCAAACCTCCCCTGAACTAAAATGGAAAGTAGGCGGAACAATTCAAGCAATGGGAAGCTATGCACAAACGAACGGAGATACTGCCCAAATTGGTATTGGGCTACGCAGGGTTAGGCTGAAAACATCTTTCCGTTACGGAAATGTTTCCGCATTTATTCAGTACTCTGCTAAAAATAATAGTGTTGTAGATGCACGCATGACTTATAAATTATCAAATGTAGTAAACATTAGAGTTGGCAAATTTGTAGGTGCAAGCATAAGAGCAGGCAGTTTAACACCGCATCCTAAAATAGATATTGTAGAACGTCCGATGTCGGCTCAAATGTGGGCTTCAAAAACTGTGGGTTCAGATTATAGAGATTATGGGGTTTCAACTTTTGGTAAGGTGGGATTTTTTAACTACAACTTAACTCTCCACAACGGAAAAGGGACAACAAATATAATAGCATCCCATAAAAAAACTGCTACATTCATAAATAGTTCAATGGCAATAAGTGGAATGATATTTTTTAAACCTAAATCAGTAAAAGGCTTAGAAGCTGGTGGATATTATGGAATAGGTAATGCCAATATAAACGAATACTCATCATACAACGCTTATGTATATTGGCAACCAAACCCCATACGAATAAAAGTAGAAGTTATAGGTCTTACAAATATAGTTGAAAATAAGGATATTCCATCTTTAGGCTATTATGTTTTTGGTGCATATAAAATTTCAGATACTTGGGAGCTATTAGCACGCTACGAAAACTACGATCCCAATACAGATGTTAGAAATAATTCAACAAATTTAGTAACACTTGGGGCAAGATATGCTCTTATTCCTGCAAAAATAATTGCAAGTAAAATTACATTTGCTTACGTATTACATGGTCAAGAAGGTACAAAAGTTGATAACAATGTATTTTATGTTATGTTCCAAACTGCACTATAGCATAGCAAAAAATTGTAGGGCAGAAATCCTTTCTGCCACTTTTAGAATTACCTAAAAACTATTATCCAAAATATACTTTTCAAGTTGCTATTTTAAAAAAAGCATAAAAAATGGACAGAAAAGATTTCTGTCCTACGTTACAAATATTTTTCTATTTCGCTAAATATTTTTTCGGAAGCACCGAGGTTTTTGTTAACGTAAGCTGAGGCTTTTAGCCCTAATTCGGTTTTAAATTCATCATTGCTAAATAATTTATTAAGAACAGAATGTGCCTCGTTAGTGTTTCTAACAATTTGCGATGCTCCTCTTTTTACCAATTCGTTTGCTTCAATGCTACCATTAATTTTTGGTCCAAATATTACTGGAATTCCATACACAGCTGGTTCCAATACATTATGGATTCCTTGTTTGAAGCTACCGCCCACGTAGGCTACATCAGCATAATAGTAGAGTGTTAGTAAAATTCCTATCGAGTCAATAATTACAACACGCTCACCACTATAATTGTTTTTGGATGAAAACCTAATTGTACGCTCTTTGTTAGCAAAGTAATTTTCAATTTGTTCAATGTGTAAAATTGTTGGTTCGTGAGGTGCAACAATCATAACCACATCTTTATTATTTTTAACTAACTTTTCAAATGCTGGGAATATTATATTTTCATCCTCTTCCCACGAGCTTCCAAAAAGGAAAATCTTTTTGCCATCAAAGAGTCCATCACGGAAAAGTTTTTTGCTTTTTGCTTGCAAACTTTTTTGATAAACTCTATCGAACCGAGTATCGCCAACGGCTTCAATTTTTGTTTTAGGAATTTCAAAATCCAAAAAACTTTTGGCATCTTCAATAGAGACAGTAAGGAAATTGCTAAAACATTTGTAAAGTGAAATATGAAAATTTTTAATTACAGGTAGTTTTCTGTTGGAATTTTTTAGCATTGTTGCATCAACAATCATTGTTTTAATATCTTTATTGCCCAATGCCCATACGAGATTTGGCCAGATATCGTAACGCATAAATAATACAACATCTGGATTTACAATATCCAAAAATTCATTTACGGTTTTGTAAAAATCGAATGGAATGTATGCAATTAAATCGGCATAAGGATATTTACGCGAGTTGCTATAGCCAGATGGTGAAAAGAATGTTACTAAAATATTTACATCCTTCTCTGCTTTCAACTTAGCAATAATTGGCTTTGCTTGTTCAAATTCGCCAAGTGAGGCGGAGTGGAACCAAATCATTTTTTTTGATTTATCTAATAATTGGACCTCTTTTTTTAGAAAACTATTTTGTACTCGTCTTCTATCAAAGCCACTTCTTATTTTTTGATTAAACAAACGAGCAACCCTAAACCCCAGATATAGCAAGGGCATAACAAAAATGTTGTATAATAACCACCAAATATTTTTCACAATTTGCTCATAAAGTTTTCAATATTTTTGTAAACCATTTGCGGAGTTAACTTTGTCATACACTCAAAATGTTTTTTCTTGCAAGTTGATTTTCCTATGTGACTACAGGGTCTGCAAGATAAATTATTATTATCAATAATCAAACTCTTAACTCCAAACGGAGCAAATCCAAATTCTTGAACAGTTGAGCCAAAGATTGAAACTACAGGAACCCTTACTGCTGTAGCTGTATGCATTAATCCAGAATCGTTACAAACAACTAATTTGCATTTTTTCATATTTATAGCGGTTTGGAATAATTGATTATCGTTAGATAAATCGACAGAGTTTTCAATTTTGTTATGTAAATTATTACAAATTTCTATATCCGATTTTCCCCCAAATATTGCAATTGTAAATCCTTTCTCCGCTAACATATTTCCAAGTGCGGCGTAATATTCAATTGTCCAACGCTTTGTATAGTGAAACGCACCAGGTGCAAATCCAATTATAGTTTTATCAATACTTAGTCCCGAATTTATGTTTTCTGGCAAAAATAATTCTAAACCATTTCCATCCATTTCTAATTCTGGAATTACCTCAACATATCTTTCTGGAATTGATTTTTCGGCTTTTAATAAATTTAATTTGAACTGAACTAAAAGAAACTTTTTAATATTTGGTTTTACAAAAGAGAAACTCTTTTTTCCTAATTTCTTTACAATTTTTTTTGATTTAAAATTGTTTTGTAAATCAATTACAAAATCGTAATCATTCAATTTCAGTTCTGCTACTATGGTTTTTATCTCATTCTCTGTTTGCCAAGAAAATACTTCAGAAATATTTGGATTGTATTTAATTGCATCAACAAAACTATTTTTAATGAGAAAATCAATTTTTGCTGATGGATATTTTTTGTAGAGTATTCGTAAAAATGGAGTGGTTAATAAAATATCGCCCAGTGAACTAAACCGTATTACTAATATTCTTTTTGCGTTCTCTAAATTCAAAGTAATAATAAAAAGTTATTAAAGGTAGAATTTACATATATAGTTAAACTTTTCAAAAAAATAATTATTCTTTCACTTGACCTTTTTAGTATATATTCTTAATTTTGATATCTCATTTTATTTGAAAAAGTGAAATGAATGTTGGGCGCATAGCTCAGTGGTAGAGCATCTCCCTTTTAAGGAGAGGGTCCCTGGTTCGAGACCAGGTGCGCTCACAACATGAACCCTTGTAACTTAATAAGTTATGAGGGTTTTATCTTTTAAAGTATAGTATGAGGAAGTAATTTCTATAAATATTTTTTCATAATATTTACTTTTCCCGTCCTATACTCAATCTTCAAAAAGCAAGATGCAACAAAGTGCATAGTTTTGTACTCCAGACTGGGGTCAGTAAAATATTGCTCATTTTTTTAAGTACTTCAATAAGTAAATAAAAAATACTATTTTTAGAGTTAAATAAATAGGATTTATTATCGACTATGTTATAGGCACAAGGTTTGATTTTAAACTAATTGGCAAATCTAAAAAAAAATAAAAATAACCCGATGAAACTACAATTTAATAAGCTATTTAAAGGCACTCAATTAAGTGGTGAAAATTTTAATAATCTTAAACTAGAAAATAAATCTTTTTCTGAGGGTAGAACAATTTTCCGCGAAAATGAATCTACCACCAGTATATTTCTAATCTTAGAAGGCGAGGTAAACTTAATTACACATCAAGAATTAGAAGCAAACAAACCTAACTCGTTGGTTTTATCTGAAGGAGATTTTTTTGGATACGATGAGCATTATTACTCTGTACCAAGAAAATCACGTGCAATTGCGTTAACTGATTCTAAAATTGTTCTTATTGCTATGGACGAATTAAACAATTTAATAGTAAAAGATTGGGCAATTATTGATAACCTAAAGAGCAATATTCATTTCCCAATATTAGTTAAGAAAACTAAAAAACGAAGTAACAATAATAAACCCAATTTTATTTCTGTTGATGAAAATATTTCTAGTGATATTTCAGAAAAGGAATTCAACCGAATTCAAACAGAAATACTAAAGGAAAAAGAGTTGGCCGAAAGTGAGATAGATAGTAGATTTTCTGAGTTAAACAAAAAAGAGAAAGAACTACTACAACTAAGAGAAACATTACATAACGAAAAACTATTTGCTGAACAAACATTACAACAAGAGCTTGCAGAATTAGAATTAAAAGAACAATCTATTTTGTTAAATGAAAAATCTTTAGAAGAGGAAAAAGCATTTTCAGAATCAATTTTAAAAGATGAATTAGAAAAACTAAAGCAAAAAGAACTTGAGTTAAAAGAAAAATATGATATTATTGAAAAAGACAAATTATTGCTTAGCGATTCAATAGAAAAAGCGAAGGAGCTTGCCTTAAAAGAAATTGAATTGATGAAGCTAACCCAAAATTTATCGAGCAAAGAAAAACAAATTGATAAAATTTTAGAAAAAGAGAAAGAGCTAATAAAAAAAGAAGTTGAAGTAAATCAAAGATTGAGGGAATTTGAAGAGAAGGAAGAAGTTGTACTTGCAAGTGAAAAGTTAAAAATAGAGTTGGCGGCAAAAGAAGTAGAACTTGAAAATAAATTCCAAGAAATAGAAGCAAAGAAACAAGCAATTGATAATGCACTTAAAAAAGAGGAAACTTTAACAAAAAAAGAGAATAAACTTGATTCTTTTGAACAAAAGCTACAGTTAAGAGAAAAGGTTTTTGAAGAAGAAAGATTACGAATGGAATTTGAGTTTAATGAAAAAATAACAAATCTTGAAGAGAAAAGAGCTAAATTTAATGAACTCTCTTCTAAAGAGGAATCGCTCACCAAACTTGAGAAAGAATTAAATTTAAAAATTAAAAATTTGGCAGAGGAAGAAGAAAGAATTAGAATTGAGCAACAAAAAAACAATGAACTCTTTTTAGAAAAAGAAGAGGAGCTAAAAAAATCGCTTTCTAAAGAGGAAAAGTTAGAGCAGTTTGAAAAAGAATTAGAGAAAAAAGCGGCCCAATTATTAATTGAAAAAGAAGAGGCTGAGAAAACACTTAAAATTAGAAGCGATGAGTTAGAAAAAGAAAAAAGCCAGATTGCAAAGCTAAGCAGTGACCAAATAGAGTTTGAAGAAGCAAAAGAGAAATTTAAGCAAAAGCAAAATGAGTTCGAATTAGAAAAAGCTGAAATTGAGAAGAAGCTAACTGAACTTAATGAAAAACAGAATGAGCTAAATGACAATCTTTCCAATGAAGAGAAACTTGCTCACATTGAAAAAGAGTGGTTAGAAAAAGAGGCACAACTAAAGAAGGAAAAGTTTGAAGCTGAACGTGAATTAGAGATTAGATTAAAGGAATTGCAGGAACATCAATCGGATATAGATTTAGCTATTGCAAAAGAGAAAGAATTATTTGAACTTGAGCAATCGTTACAAAAAAAGGTGGCGGATATTGAAAGAAAAGAGAATATTTCTGCTGAAACTTTAAGAATGCAAATGTCAATCCTTGAAAAAAAGGAGAAAGAATTAGCAGCAAGAGAAGCCGAAATTGAAAAAGATAGAATCTATTCAGAAAAAATGCTTCAACAAGAAGCCGAAGCACTTGAGCAACAAGAGATGGAATTAATTAGAGAGCGAAAAAACATATTAAAGTCCAAAATTGAACAAAAAGAAGCATTTGTTAGTGAAACAAGTGAAATTGAAACCAATAAAGATGAAGTAAACCTTGGAATTAACAAAATAAAAGAGGAGCGTGCCGAAATTGAAAGCAAAACCTTAGTTGAGCCAGAAAAACCAACTCCAGAAACGCACGTTTTTAAAGAGAGTTCTTCTCAGCAGCTACCTGCAGGGTTAAACATTCAGCGTGATAGAACTAAATTTTTTCAACATTATAAATATGAATTTATTTCAATTGTTGTTGTTAATTTATCGCGATGCACATCTGATAAAGCTGGTGAGTTTAAATCTTTTTTAAATGAGGTTTACGAAAAGAACACTAAAAAAATAATTTTAGATGTCTCTTACTCCGAATTTCTAGATTCAACATTTCTTGGTGTAATGGTAGCATTCTTAAAACAGCTACGAAAAAATGATAGAGAAATGAAAGTAATTGTTGAACTTTCTAAAATGACAACTACAACTTTTATATTATCTGGTTTAGATAGAGTGTTTACTTTGGAAGAAGACTTAATTGCTGCTTTCTACGATTTTTACAATGGATAAAAATATAATAATTTTCCCCAAAAATATTGTTAGGTTTTGCATAACCTAACAATACGCGTTATGATGTGCTACTCTGCAAAAATTGGAAGTGTAAAAGTAAACTTACTCCCAACTCCCTCTTCGCTTTCTGCCCAAATTTTACCCTCTTGCTTTTCTATTAATTCTTTGCAGAGTAATAGTCCAACACCAGAGCCAGTTTCATAGTTAGTGCCAATAGTAGTATGGTGTTCTTCAATTTTAAAAAGTTTATTAATGCTTTCGTTACTCATTCCAATACCAGAATCTGTAACTGAAACATAAACCATATTATCTTTTATTTCCGATTCAATATTAATGGTTCCCTCTGGTTTGGTAAATTTAATTGCATTTGCAATCAAATTTCTTAATACAGTAAGGGTGGCTTGTTTATCGGCAAGAGCAAATGTTTCTTTATTAACTTCATTTTTTAATACTATATTTTTATTGTTAGCATTAGTTATAAGAAGTTCAATAACTTTTTCACATTTATCATAAATGTCTATTTTTTCAAAATCATACTCCATGCGTCCAGTTTGCGTTTGTGCCCATTGTAGCAAACCTTCTAATAGGTCATACACTTTTACCGTTAAGTTGTGCATTATCTGAATCATTTCTTTTATTTCATCTAATTCTAACTCATCATAATCGGAATCTAGAATTTCTGTTATTCCAAGTAAACCATTAAATGGACTTTTAAGGTCGTGAGAAATTATAGAGAAAAATTTGTCTTTATTAGTATTTACAGCTTTTAATTCTTCAAGTGTTTTTTTTACATTTTCTTCTGCTAATACAGTATCTGTAACGTTACGGCTAATTCCAAAAGTGCCAATTACCTTACCTTGTTCTATTAGCGGTAAACGTGTTGTTAACGACCAAGTAACTTTTCCATTTTTCCATTCTTCCTTTGCTATGTATCCATAAAGTGTTATTTTTTCTTTTATTACTCGTAGTTCATCATTAAAAGATTTTTCGGCATGTGAATAATCAAAAAGGTCATAATCTGTTTTACCAATTATTTCATCAGGACTTTCAAAACCATGTTTTACCAGAAGTGCTTTGTTTACTCTTGTGAATTTTCCTTCCAGATCTTTAAAGAAAATAGGATCTGGTAGGTTATCCATAATTGCATCAACAACGGTTTTTTCATTCTGCAATTCTTTTTCAAAATTTATTTGTTTTGTAAGATCATTAATAACAATTAAAATGTTTTCCACATTATTTGTTTCGTTGAGCAACGGTGATGCTTTAATTCGCACCAAGCATGTAGAGCCATCAACTTTAAATAAGTTTATGGTTGAGCTAAATTCAGAAATGCTTTTATTGGTAAGTTTTTTAATATTGCTTAAAACATCTGTTGCTTCAACTGCAAGACAAAAATCCTTTAGATGTGAAGTAATAAATTCTTCTTTGGAATGCCCTAGAATACTAGACAGGTAATTATTTGTTTCTACTATTTTCCCATCAGTAGAAACAACTGCAAGCCCAACTGACGCAACTTCAAAGATATCTTTGTAAGTTTTTGTTTCCATTGTAATTTTATTTTAAATATTAAAGCATAAATTATTTAATTGACAAACTTAATTAAAAATAATAACTCAAACCACCAATAATTCCGATGGTTTGTGCTGTTTTATCCGCCCCTCTTAATTCTTCGTCTAAATCAGCTTCTACAAGTTTGATGTTATTCATAATACTCCACTTTGCAGAGAAATCGAAAAATAATTTTTTGGTAATTCTGTATTGCAATCCTCCACCAATGCCAAGCATTGTGCTACTCTCTTTTTCTGCAGTTTCAATAAAAATCTTTGTTGGTCCGTTCACAATTTTTGCTTTTACATTTGTAGTTAATTCATAAAAGAAAATACCACCTTCAAAAAAGAAATATGGTTTAAATTTTTTATTTCCAAAAAGGTATTTAATATTAAATACTAACGGAATTACATTTAGTGGAGCTTCAACATCAATTGTACCGTCAACATTAATATTATCAATCAATTCACTATATGCCTCTACAACTCTCTTTAACAATACATCTTTATCTGCACTATAATGCGAGTAGCCAGTAGTAATTCCAAACTCAAATTTTGGATTTGTCCTATATATAAACGTAACTTCACCGCCCATACCTGTGGTATAAACATTTGCAAATTCTCCAACAGGTATATATGTGCCACCTTTTGCACTAATTCCGAATTGAGCATTTATTGTAACAGCTAAAAATGTTACCGCAATAAAAATATAGTATTTAAGATTTTTCATTTTATTATCCTCAGTTAAACTAATTGTTTTTTTTTGATAAAAATTTGCCAACTAACAATGCAACAAGAATTGCTAAATATAGCTGACCTGAAAGTGATACAAACATTGCTATTGAGCGTGTTAATGGAACAGCTGGCGTTACATCTCCGTATCCTACTGTTGTTAATGTAATAAAACTAAAATAAATATAATCGAAAAATATTGGATTATTAGTATATCCAAAATTAATTGTCCCATTTGATATATCAAACAATAATTTATAGCCTACATTAGAAAGGATAAAAAGAAAGGCTCCTATTATTCCCATAAGAAGATAACTATTAATTGCATTTAGAATTAAAATGGAAGTAATCTTATTGTTTCTTGCTACATAGCTAATCATCGAATATGTTATGTAAATCATAAAAAAGATTAATACAAGAAATGCAAAAAGGTTTGTAATTAAAGAATCGGCAAAATAATTAATCCAAATAAGAACAAGTGTGAACAATCCAAAATAGGAAAGACGTATAAATTTTTCTTTTCTGAATTTAAGAGACGTTAAACCAGAAATAATAAGAATTGATATAATCAAATCAAAAACTAAATTATTAATTCCTGATAGTTGTATAAGTGGCTGGATAAAAATAAGAAATAAAAGTGAAAAGAGAAGAATATAATTATCTTTTTTCAAAATTTCATCATTCAGAAATGTATCTTTATCTGCAATTGAATGTAATTTATTTCTAATAATTTTCATTATTTCTCAATGTTTATTCCAAAATTACAATAAATAATTGATAAATGATATTTTTCTTAAAAAACTAAAACAAAAAAGGAGAAAAGTCTCCGTCACTATCGGCATCTAAGGCAGAGTAAAATGCGCCATTATTGGTGGTCATTTCTCTGTGTACCCATTCTAAAGTTTGATAAACCACTTTTTTATATAATGGTTTTTTAGTGCGTTGATAGGCA
>CAMZLW010000165.1 GCA_947311785.1 uncultured Ignavibacteriales bacterium
ATCTGCTTTTACCCTATTATTTTCAAAGTTCTCAACAGCTGTTATTACCATATCATCAATATAATAAGTACCATATTTAGTTCCAACTTTAATGTAGGATATTGTGGTGTCAGAAGCTAATTTATATTCAACTAAAGGATAACTAGGATCTTCAGGTCCTGGTCCAAGAACGGCCCCTTCTACGATTGCCTGGGCATTAACTGCTTTTGGCGTTATAAATAGTATTACCAAGCTTAAAGCCGCAAGCATTAAAGAATTTAACAATAGACTTTTATAATTAACCAAGATTAACCCTCCCTAAAAGTGAAAGATTTTTAAAAATATTTGCCATATAAAAACATGTGCAATTTAATAAATATATGTGCAAAAAGAAAGATGCCGTTTCACGTGGAACTTATTTAGCTTACCACATTTCTTGGCTCTCCGCATTTCGACTTACCACACTTCGGTGCTTCGACGGAGCTCAACAACAACACTTCCCCAAAAAGCGGGGAAGCACACTTCGACCGAGCTCAGTGTTCGGGGTGTTGCCTCAATTCGAGCGTTGAGTGCCTCACGTTTTTTGTGAGGTGTATCGAAACGCGGACTGACGGAATCACTCAACACTCAACCTTTCCGCATTTCGATATGCTGCTGAAAACCGCAGCTACACTTCGGCAGACTCAGTGCACCGCTCAATGCTCGGGGTGTTGCTACTATCCGAGCATTGAGTGTCGCCGTGTTTTTTCGGCGATGTTGTTGCTGAGCTGGGTCGAAGCATCGAAATGCGGTAAGGCGAAATGCAGTAAGACCTCACCACCGGCAAACCACCTTTTTTTAGCCAGCTCGGGTAGTTTTGTTTCTTCGCCATTTATTAAGGCTTCCTTTTTCTTTCTGCTCCAGCCTTGAATTTGCTTTTCTCTGTAAAATGCGTGGTCAATTCTATTGTACTCCTCAAAATAGACCAACTCAACAGGACGATGCTTTTTGGTAAAGTTTGCACCCTCTCCGTTTTGGTGTTGCCACAAGCGTCGCTCTAGGTTTTTAGTGCTTCCTGTGTAATATTTTCCGTTAGAGCATTTTAGGATGTAAGTGTAGCCTCTTGTTTTCATTCTGTTCCCTCGTGTGTTTATTGCTTTAAATATTTTGTGCTTTGCGTTTCACGTGAAACTTTTTGCTCCGAGCACTGAGTGCCTCACGTTCTTTGTGAGGTGAATCGAAGTGCGGTGTGGACAACACGCCACACGTTACGTCTTTATGCATTTCGATACTTCAACGGAGTTCAGCTATTAAAAGTCAAAGTTAGTTGAAATTAGGCTCCCAACCTTATTTAAGCTACTCTGTTTTGTTCTAATTTCAATTTGTTTTTTATAGCAATTCTCAGCAAGTTTAGTTTATCGTGTCCAATAATTCTGTTTAGTCTTTTTTCAATTTGCATTAGTAATACATCAATCCAACGTCCACGCATATTTGAAGCTGACCATCTAGTAACTTTGCCAGCATATTTACTAATTTGAGAGTTTAGGCTTTCAATAGTATTTGAAGTCATTAACTATTTTCCTAACTGTTCTACTAAACCTAATTTATGAAGTGTCAAGGTTTCTTCAAGTCCTTCATCCAAGGAATTAGCTGCTGAACGATTTATCTTTTCAAGTTCTATTCTTATTTCATAAAGTTTTCTTTTGGCAACTTCGTATTCCGGTTCGTTGTAAGCCCTCTGCAATTTTCCTCGAAAATGTTTTTGTATATCTTTTGGAAGATAGCTTATTACGTTTTCTCGCTTGTGCCACACACATCTTTGTGCCAAAGCATACTTCCCAAAAGTTTCTTTCACAGCTTTTATTAAACCAGTAGAGCCATCTGTTATTGTGAATATACCTTCTGTAAATGAGAAGTTTCTTCTTATTAAATCTATCAATAATCCTTTTATTGATAGATTGTCTTCTGTGGTAGTATGGATAAATCCTAATGGAATTTTAATTCTATGCCTAAGGCTATTACTACTGTTATGTTAATCAAGAATTGACGGATAAAGAGATTTTAATTTTATTCGAGCATCCTTGTTAGTAAACTGCCAATTTATTTTTACATTCTTAATATTTCTCTGTTTTTGCCAAGAGTCAACTTCAGCAACTATTTTTTCCACTGTCGGAATATGTCGGTTTAAACACTGTTTATTCAATACGTGTAATTCAATCTCAGCCATATTTAACCAACTACCATGTTTAGGTGTGTAATGAAATTCAAACTTCTCTCTAAGTATTCTTGCTTCTTCCGGTGGAAATACTTCATAGAATGAGGATATCGCGTGAGTAGCATAATTATCCATTACCAATTTTATCTTTTTAGCTTTAGGATACTTTTCGTAAGCTATTCTTCTAATAAATCTTGCCCAATCTTTTTTTGTTTTGTGTTCTGTTATCCCTACAAATCTGTTACCGGTTAATAGCTCATTTGCCATAAAAATATTTACCATTCCGTGTCTGATGTATTCGTAATCAACTCTTGCATCTTGACCGGATTTTATTTTACTAAATGCTTTTTCTTCTATAAGTTGTTTTGGTGATTCGTCCATACAAACAACCGGACATTCCTTATCATATGGCAACTTATAAACATCTGCACAGCATTCTGCGAATAATACGTCCTCCATATTAGCTACGAATCCACTGTTCTGTTTCGGTGGTATTACCCAGCCTTTTACTTTCCAAGGTTTAAGTTCGTTTTTTTTAATACTTTGCTTATTGATACATGCGAAATATAATCAACATATTCTAATTCCACTATCTTATCTGCTATTAGACGAAGCGACCATTTGGAATAACCCTTCGGAGGTTGGCTGCAGCAAAGAGTTACTATTTTTGCCTCCAAATCTCCGTCTATCTTTTTTATATAATTTTGAACAGAAGGTCGTCTTTCCAAAACTTCTTCAAAGCCTTCTTCGATAAATTTCTTTTTTACTCTGTCTATTGTTCGTTCTCCAACCCTTAGAATTTTACTTATCTCTGCATTTGTAATTGTTTTATCTTTTGAATATTCGCCTTTATCACAGTTCAACAAAATGTAGGCTGACTTATATGCTTGTGTTGAATGTTTTCCTTTGTTAATTATTTTTTGAAGCTCTTCTACTTCTGTTTCTTTTAATTTTATTGTATAGCGTACCATATTTTACTCCTTTTGGGTACTAATATACAAAATCATTCCGTTATATCTTAATTAACTTAACAGTCAAAAAATAAATTTTACATAAATATTACAACTTTTTTCTCTTAACATTACATTGGTTAATTTTTGACTTTTAACGGAATAACTTCTAATAGCAAATAATAAAGCTTATCTAAATGACAAAGTATTTTATAAAACCTATTATTGCTAAAGTTTTATTCTTATTCCAATTATTTAGATAAGTGAGTAAGTTTGTAATCTAAATAAATAATAGTTTGGATTTTTTATTATGAGTAAACGTTTCCTACCAGCTCTTTTTATCACACTCCTTTTCTTTTCTGGGTGTGAGTTAATAGAAAAAAAGAACGCTCCAGATTTAGTTCTTATCAATGGCATAATTGTAACAATGGACGACAGCATTCCTAAAGTTGAGGCTATTGCCATTAAGGCAGATACAATTCAAAATTTAGGAACTAACAAATCAATTAAAGAACTAATTGGCGATAATACAAAGGTTATCGATTTGAAAGGAAAGTTTGCAATGCCAGGCTTTTTTGATAGTCATGCTCACTTTTTATCACTTGGCGAATCTAAAATGAAATTAGATTTAAGCGTTGCTACTAACTGGGATGAAATAATTGCAATAGTTGCCGAGGCTGCTGATAAAGCAAAACCTGGTGAATGGATTATTGGGCGAGGTTGGCATCAAGAGAAGTGGGATCCCAAACCTATTGAAAACATTGAAGGATATCCAACACATACAGTTTTAAGTTCAGCAACACCATTAAATCCAGTATTATTAACACATGCAAGTGGACACGTATTATTTGCAAATGAGTATGCTATGAGTTTAGCAGAAGTTGATACTTCAATAAAAAATCCAAAAGGCGGAAGAATTGTTAGAGACACACTTAACAATATTATTGGAGTTTTTGAAGAAGAAGCAATGTCGTTAATTTATAATCAGTATAACAAATACTTAGAAGGCAGAACAGAAAATGAAATTGAATTACACAGAAAAAAAGTAGTTCAACTTGCAGTAAAAGAGTGTTTGAAATATGGAATAACTTCGTTCCAAGATGCAGGTTCTACATTTGACGAAATTGATTTTTTCAAAGAGGTAATTGATTCGGGCAAGCTACCATTACGTTTGAATGTAATGCTTATTGAAGATAATAAAGAATTAGAAAAAAGAATTACCGACTACAGAATTCAAAACTATGGAAATAATCATTTAACGGTTAGAGCAATAAAGAGATATATTGATGGTGCACTTGGTTCGCACGGTGCTTGGATGTTCAGTTCTTATTCCGATTTGCCAAATTATAAAGGATTAAATGTAACTCCACTAAGCACATTACGGAAGACTGCTAAAATTGCAATAGATAACGGATTTCAAATGTGTACTCACGCAATTGGTGATAAAGCAAATCGCGAGATATTAAATATTTATGAAAAAACTTTTAAACAGAATCCAGAAAAAAATGATTTACGCTGGAGGGTAGAACACGCCCAACACCTTACACGCAAAGATATTACTCGGTTTGCTAAGTTAGGTGTTATAGCTGCTATGCAGGGTATTCACGCAACTTCCGATGCACCTTATGTAATAAAGCGGCTTGGACGTGAAAGAGCAAAGCGTGGAGCCTACGTTTGGCGAAAGCTAATTGATAGCGGAGCAATTATTTGCAACGGAACTGATGCTCCAATTGAAAGCGTTAACACTATTGCAAATTATTTTGCAACAGTTACACGACAAGTAAAAGAGGGGCGAACATTTTTTCCCGAAGAGAAAATGAGCAGAATGGAAGCATTAAAATCCTATACTATTAACGGAGCTTATGCGGCATTTCAAGATGATAAACTTGGTTCACTTAAAATAGGAAAACTTGCAGACATTGCAATTTTATCGGAAGATTTAACAACTGTTTCAGATTATAAACTTCAATTTGTAAAAGTAGAAAAAACTATTGTTGGTGGCAAAATTGTATTTGAAAGGAACTAATATTTAATGACTAAAAACAGATTTAAACTATGGCAACTTGGTAAAAAGGTAAGAAAGCCCTTTCATTCTTTACGCTATTTTATTCAAAATTTCTTTTCTAAAAATGAATTTCCAGAATATACAGTGTTTTCGATATTAGCCATTATTACTGGGGCTTCCGTAGGTCTAGCGGCTGTTTTGTTTCACAAACTAATCCACTTTTTTCAACATTTCTTTTTTGAATTTCTATTAGATAAATTTGTTTTTATCGGCTTAGGAGTAGTAATTGCAATTCCGATAATAGGAATGCTTTTGCAAAGTTTGATGATTATACTTTTTCCGAAAACCGCTAAACGAAAGGGTGTAATTGATGTTATAAAAGCTGTGTCAACCCGTGGCGGATATATTCCATTTAGAACAACACTGTTTCACGCAATTGCTCCAGCTATATCAATTGGTTCTGGTGGAACTGTTGGTCCCGAGGGACCTGCTGCACAAATTGGTGGCGGTGTAGCAAGTAAGTTGGCACAACTTTTTGACTTGTCCGATCAGCGAAAGCGTATGTTTACTGCCGCTGGTGCAGGTGCTGCAATTTCCGCAGTTTTTAATACTCCACTTGGCGGAATATTTTTTGCTCTCGAAGTTGTTCTGCTAAACGATTTTCACACTGCCACTTTTTCTGCGTTAATACTGGCTTCTGTAACCGCAAGTGTTGTTTCGCGCATATTTTTAGGGGATAGTCCCACATTCCATTTTACCGATGCAGGTATTGGTGCTTACGAAAATTTTTATCTGTTTATTATTCTTGGAATTGCCGCTGGCATTCTTTCCCTATTGTTTATTAAATATTCATCATTGATAAGTGAACTATTTAGTAAGCACTTAAAAGGGAAATATCCACAGTGGGCTTTAATGTCCGCTGTTGGTTTATTGGTAGGTTTAGCCGGATATTTTTACAGCGAAATATTTGGAATTGGGTATGACACAATTAATGATTTTCTTAATGGAAATATTGCTTGGCATCTTGCCATAATATTGTTGGTGCTAAAATTTATTCTTGTTCCACTAATTTTAAGCTCTGGAGGATTTGGAGGAATATTTGCCCCAACGCTTTTTATGGGTGCAGCTTTCGGATATCTTTTTGCGTTGATATTACAATCACTTGGCGTTGAAGCAAACACTACAACCTTTGTATTAGTGGGTATGGGTGCAATGCTTGGTGGAATTAATTCAATTCCCATTTCGGCAATTTTAATAATTTTTGAAATGACAAAAGATTATGCATTTATCCTTCCGCTAATGCTAGCGGTGGTTGTAAGCACAATGATTGTTCAGTGGAAATTAAAAGGAACAATAACAGCAAAGCATTTAGAAGAAGCTGGCTTTGAAGTTTCATCAGGTCGCGATACATCTATACTAAAATCACTTATTGTTTCAGACGTAATGAAGCCAGATATTTTTATAGTTAAATCAAATTTACCAGTTCCCTCGTTAGTAAGTCAGTTGGTGGAAAATCCTCACACAGTTGTTTACACCACCGATAGCAAGGGTAAAATAAATGGAGTAATTACAGATAATGAAATAATGCCTATTATTACTGAGTATGATACACTTAGCAAAATGCTGGTTGCAAATGATATTGCAAAAACAGAAGTTACAATAGTTAATGAAAGTGATAACTTGGATGTTGTTTTTAAACTACTTGGTAAAAGTAGTATTCATCAATTTCCTGTAAAATCTAAAGAAGGAAAAATTATTGGGGTTATACGAAGGCAAGATGCTATTGCTGCATATAACAAAGCTACAATGAAAATGAATGTTAAAGATAGCTTTGCTACTGAGTTACGTACACTTAATCAATCTACCACTGCAAAAGTTTCGGATGGATATTCTATAATTGAGAAACATGTGCCAAGAGATTTTGTTGGAAAAACTGTTGTTGACCTCAAGTTTAGAAACAAATACGGTCTGGAAATATTAATGGTTAAACATAAGCAGTCTGTTATTACCGAAGCTGTTACAGAAGATGTTACCATCCCAAGTACAAATTATAAATTTAAGCCTAATGATTTGCTCGTTCTTTTTGGCTCGGATGAAAACATTGAAAAATTTACAAGTGAATTTTATTAATTAGTTATTTAGAAAATTTCCTTAAGCAGTTTATCATTCGTTACAAAATCTTCAAAAGTGGAATTAATAAACTCAGCATGAGATGCAATTGATTGGTACTTCAATTTTAACGAATTGGTTATTCGAGGATTAATTACAACAACTTTTGTATCTGTCTGTAAATGTTTTTTTAGCAAAGCTCTTACATGAACATCAGCATTGGAGAGGGAATATCCAATAAATACAATTTTTTTTGCTGCACGAATTTCTCTTCCAGCTTCGCTCATTAGTTGTGTAAAAACTTGTCGGTTTAAGTTTTGTGTAAATGAAGGAGTTAAAATTAAAGTTTCGAAACTCGTTCCATCTTGCGGACAAATGTATTCAAAGTTTGCATCGTTTTTTTTAGAGTACCAAGTTAGTTGTCCCTTGTTTAAATCAATTGCTCTATCCCAAGGTGTAAGTAAGGTTTGGTTACAGCAGTTACAATACTTCCAGTTTAAACTTCCGTGAAGTTTAATAATTTTAAATGGAACTGGGTTATGGCTTGTTACTATTGGCTGTTGTGGATTCACCCAAAAATTAAAAAATTCTAACTCCTTTGAGTTCTCATAATTCATAAGATGAAATGAGTAATCAATATATCCAATACGTTCATATAAATGTTCAAATGCTTGTTCTAAAAGAGTATCGTAGTTTAATGTAATTACAGATA
Organism: uncultured Ignavibacteriales bacterium; assembly: GCA_947311785.1. GTDB lineage: Bacteria > Bacteroidota > Ignavibacteria > Ignavibacteriales > Melioribacteraceae > 1-14-2-50-31-20. Next base: position 7,950 of record CAMZLW010000165.1, read on the forward strand.
TGTTTCTATTATACTTTTCTACGGCATCCCAAAAATTATGATAAACCACACTTTTTTTGTTTGTGTTTTTATTTACTGTGTAGTGTATTAGCTTAATTAGATATTCTTTAATTTCGTGAATAGTAGCGTTAGAATATGCTTTGCTTAGGCTCTCGTTCTGCCTAATAAAATAATCCAAGAATAGAAATAGAGATTCTAAATGTGGATACTCGTTGCTTTCTACATCATAAACAAAATTATCTTTAATAAATTGAATTACAATTTTACCAATTTCTGAACTTGTAATTTCAGTATCATTCAAAATCATTGGTAGCACATCCCGCTGCAACGGCAAACCATCTGGATGAGATGTTCCAGCACCAAATACAAAAAGTACATCGCGTGTGGGTGGGTATTGTAAATATTTAATTGATTGTTTCATTCATCTTAAAAAGATTATAATATCATTATTAGCAAGTCTTTATAGGGTCTAACAGAGGTTAAACCCTATAAAAATTATTTACCATGTAACAATAAAGCCATGTTAAATTTATTAAATTAAATAGTTTTATAGAATTTGTATCAAAGATTTTTCATAATCTTCTACATTTTCAAAGCCAAGTAAGTTTAACACAGTTCCAGCAATGTTTGTTAATCCTGGGTTTTCTACATCAGTCATTTTAATTTGGATATTATTGCTTGGGTCATAAATTATAAATGGAACAAGATTTAATGTGTGCGATGTCTTTGGGTCTTTCTTCCCATTTTTAACTGTAAACATTTCATCGGCATTTCCGTGATCGGCTGTGATTATTGCAATCCCTTTTAGTTCATCAATTACGGCAAGTAATTTTTCTATACTTTGATCAACAGCTTCAACCGCCTCAATAGCTGCTTGTACTTTACCAGTATGCCCAACCATATCTCCATTTGCAAAATTAATTCTACCAAATTTATATTTGCCCGATTTTAATAGCTCTATAGATTTTTCTGTTATTTCATCGGCTTTCATTCGTGGAGCTTTATCAAATTCAATTTTGTCTGATGGAATTTCTACATATCTTTCAAAGTCTTTACAAATGTAACCAGATTTATTTCCATTCCAGAAATAAGTTACATGTCCAAATTTTTGTGTCTCCGAAATAGCAAAAGATGTAACTCCCTCTGCACAAAGATACTGACTCATAGTTCTATCTATTGCAGGTGGCTCAACAAGAAAATTTTTAGGAATATGAGAATCGCCATCGTACTCCATCATGCCAGCATAAAAAACTTCGGGAGTTTCAACTCTGTCAAACTTATCAAACTCTTTATCTTCAAATGCTTGCGAAATTTCAATTGCTCTATCACCACGGAAATTCATAAAAATTACTGCATCGCCAGTTTTAATTTTGCCAACTGGTTTGTCGTTTTGGTCAACAACAACAAACGATTCAAGATATTGGTCTGTTATTTTAGGGTCTTCGTTATACATTGTTTGTACAGCTTCTTCGGCAGAACTAAAATGCCTTGCATCGCCAAGCACATGAGCCTTCCAACCCCGCTCTACTATTGACCAATCGGCTTGGTAGCGATCCATTGTAGTAATCATTCTTCCACCACCAGAAGCTATTTTGTAATCAAATCCATTTTTATCATTAACAGATTTCAATAATTCTTCTATTGGTTGGATATAACTAATAGCTGATTTTTCTCCAACATCACGTCCATCTAATAAAATATGTAAACGCATACGATGCACTTTTCTTGTTGCACATTCATTAATCAATTTTTCAAAATGTTTGATGTGCGAGTGAACATTGCCATCGGAGAGGAGACCTAATAGGTGAACAGTACCACCCCTATAGGTTCTATCCATAACTTTTCCCCAAGCGTTGGAATTGAATATAGCCCCCGAATCCATTGAGCTTTGTACAAGCTTTGCCCCCTGAGCAAAAATTCTACCACCACCCATTGCATTGTGTCCCACTTCGCTATTCCCCATATCATCTTCCGATGGAAGACCTACGGCAGGACCATGTGCTTTTAGTTTTGTTTGTAATTTAGATTGCAATAACTTATCAAGAGTTGGTGTATTTGCAAGATAAACAGCATCCGAATTATCATGTTTTCCAAATCCAACACCATCCATTATTATTAGTAACAAAGGACCTTTGCTACCATTGTAGTTTTCTAATTTATTCAGCTTCAAGCTCATTTTTTAATTCCTTTATTAGTTTATTTTAGGAACTGCAAATATAAGCATTTCCATAATTACTTGAATTGCTCCTTTTGGAATAGAACTCTAAAGTGCTAATTACTTTAAAGTTTTTTCAAGTTAGAAACACAGTTTACAGATATGTGATGCAATTATAAGGGAATTTTTATAACACAGTTTGCCTTTATAATAACGAAAAACTATTTTGCTATATTCAATTGTGAGGATAAAATGGATAACGAATTACTATATCATTTTTTTAGTGACGATGATTTCTTAGATATTTCAAACGAAATTAAAAGAATGGAAAAAATAACTGCAGGTGAAATACGTGTGGCAATTAAGGAGAAAGCTAATTTTTCTAAACGAAAAAGTAGTGTTAAAGATTTAGCGACGGATGAATTTTATAAATTAGGAATGGCTGACACAAGAGATAAAACTGGAATTTTAATATACATTCTTCTATCTAAAAGGGAGTTTTATATTTTAGCCGATTCTGGTATTGATGAAAAAGTTGAACAATCTACTTGGGATAATATCCGAAATGAAATGCAAAATGTTTTTAAGCATGGTTTGTATTTGGATGGTATTCTTATAACTATAAAAAAAGTTGGGACTATTTTGAGCGAATATTTTCCCATTAAGGAAGATGATACAAATGAATTATCTAATAAAGTAGTAGTGTAGTTTTGGTTTATGAGATGTAATTTTATTTGCTAAAATTCTGATAAACAATTCCACCAATAATAAATAGCAAGCCTAGTATGGAGGAAAGTAATATTGTTTCCCCCAATATTAGTGCAATAAAAACTATTGAAAGGAATGGCGAAAGATATGCAAGTGTTGAAGTTTTAGTTTTATCGTTGCTCAGCTCAAGCCCTTTATTCCAAAGGAAAAACGTTATTCCCATTTCAAATAATCCAACGTATGCTGCCCCAAAAAGATAGCTGTAATTATCTAAAATAAACGAATCGAAATAGTAGATATAAATTGCAGAAAAAATAGTTCCAAAAAAGAAAGCAGAAAAAAGTTTTGCTTCATTACTTCTGCTATCCTTTAAATTCAAAATCCAGAAAGTTGCCCAAACTATTGCTGTGCTTAAAGCTAATAGCACTCCTACAAGATTCTCAAACTTTAAGTCTAAAATATTACCATGTGTAGCTATAATAGTGATTCCAATAAATGCCGATATTAGTCCAATAATTTTTTTATAATTTGTTTTTTCTTTTAAGAAAAAGACTGAAAACAATGAAAGTATAATTGGCCATGTGTAGTTAAGTGGCTGTGCTTCTTGTGCAGGTAATAATGAGTAAGCCTTGAATAATAGACTGTAGTACAAAAATGGATTAATCAATCCGAGCAAAACTGACTTTATAGAAAAAAAAGATTTTATTTTTTTTTGTTTAAAAGCAATTATACCCAAAGTAACTGTGCTAGTAAACGAAGCATAGAATAACAACTGTGCAAAACTCATTCCTTCCAAAGATATTTTGAACGCAGTTGCAACAGTTGACCAAAAAAATACTGCTGATAATGTGTATATTAATGATTGCTTATTTAAATTTATCACGATATCAATTTAATTTTAATGAACGAATATAATAGACTTTTTGATAACGACAAACTGTTAGAACCTGGTTTTATGATTTCGATGTATGCGCGTGGTTCGTTTCCTATGGCTGATGAGGATGGAACCGTTAATTGGTATATGCCAGATACGCGTGCAGTTATTCCTGTAAGTAAATTCAACACTCCCCGCTCACTTAAAAAATTTATGCAAACTGCTCCTTTTGAATATAGATACGACACAGCAATAATGGATGTAATTCTAAAATGTTCCGAGCGTGATAAAACTTGGATTTCTAAAGAGTTAATAGTGGCTTACGAAAGGTTAATTAATCTTGGATATGTTCACTCGGTTGAAGTTTATGAAAACAATGTGCTTGTTGGAGGTTTGTATGGAATTTCTTTCAGAGGTGCTTTCTTCGGAGAGTCAATGTTTTCAAGGGTTCCGCAAGCATCCAAATGTGCAGTAGTAAAATTATTTGATAACTTAACTATAAAAGGATTTGAAATAGTTGATGTTCAATACATTACTGAGCATTTAAAAATGTTTGGAACCATTGAAATATCCTACGACGAATATGTTGAAATACTTGTTAGGGCATATAAAAATGAAATAGAATTTCTTTAATCACAAATACGCTTATTTTTTTTCCCAAAGAACAATCCAATTCCTAAAAAAGAAAAAAATACTGTTGAAACAACAATTAGCGAACAATAAATAACTTCATTTAGTAGCATAATATACCTTATAGAAAAAACGATAGCCAAAGGTATATAGAAATAATTATAAAAATTGTGTTTTATCTCACAAAAAAAATAGAACTATTTAACTGAATTAAAGAATTCTAAAGCTTTTGTTACTACTGGGGTTCGTGCATTATCTTGAGCAATAAATAACTCGTGCTTGGCATTTTCAACTAAATATCCCTCTGCATTATTTCCATTTTCAATAAGTAAGTCAATAAATTTATTATGAGCCGAGGGGTCAACTACCATCTCTTCACCACCAGAAAAAACAATTAAAGGGGTTTTAACTTTTTTATAATTATCAAAAATGTAATCGAAAGCTCCGCACGATTTACTTACCCATTCGTAACTTGCACCGCCTAAACGAGCTTTGGGGTTTTCTTCAAACACACTTAGCATTCTTTTATATCTAATCTCAGAATTTGTGAGTGTATTTTCTGCAAATGTTTCTATCCCATTATCATAATCTGTATGTCCCATTGCATATTCTGGAGTGTCGCCAGTTAAAAATCCAATAGCTAAACATGTTGGAAAGGAAAGTCCAAGCATTGGCGAAGAGAATGCAGCCGCTTTAAAATCATTATTATATTCTTCCAAATAAATCATTCCAATAGCTCCGCCCATCGAGTGAGCAAGCAAAAATTTATTTTTGTGTTTGTTTGGAAGTACAATTGAATTGTAAAATTGTTTTAAATCTTTAACATAATTTTGGAAGTCATCAATAAATCCCATATCATGTATAGGTATCATTCTATCCGATAAACCTTGCCCTCGGTGGTCGTGAATATAAATAGAATATCCATTTTTATATAAATCGTAAATCAACTCTTTATATTTTACCGCAGCTTCTGTTCTTCCACTAGAAATTACAATTGCACCTTTTTCGTTTTCAAGTGATTTTTGCAAAAAATATTTGTAATAAATTCCAATATTTTTTTGTCCAACAAAAGTGCCTTCTACTCCAGTATTGTAAAAAGAATCTATTTTTTCAACAACAGATTTTTTTGTCAAATCATTTTCGGTTGTTAAGTTAAATATATTGTCGCTTTTTTGCAGATGTTTAAAATCGTTATTTGTGCATGAAACAAGGGCAAAGCTTACCATAAAAAAAATATATATGTATTTATTTAATAACATATCTTTCTCACCATTTAGATTTAAATAATTATTAAAAAGTAAAATAATAAAAATTAGGACAATAGGTTTAATTATTACATTGCTATTTATCAATTTTATTTTAATTTTGTTCAACAATTATTACTTAATATAAGGTTATAAAATGCATAAATTTTTAATGGTACTTATAATAATATTTACTGTTTTAGGCTCGGTTTATAGTCAACAGCAAACTCATATCTGTTCACAATCAAAAATTGATTACTACACATCCTTGAGTAAGTTCCAAAATGTTAATTACCCTGGTGATGAAAAAATAGATATTACTTATTACAAGTTGGATGTTGCTATTGATACTAGCAAACAGAAAATTAGTGGGGTAATAACAATATCGGCAAAAAGTTTAGTTGTTGGATTGAACAAAATTTTTATCGACTTACAAAATTCCTTAACTGTAAATTCAGTTATGCAAGCGGGAGCAAATGTAATATTTACTCACGAAAATAATTTAGTTAATATTACTTTAGATAAGAGTTATAACATTGGTGAGGAATTTACACTCTTTATCGATTACAGCGGAACTCCAGGAAATTCTGGTTTTGGAAGTTTTGAGTTTTCATCGCATAGTGGTACTACAGCAATTTGGACTTTAAGTGAGCCATACGGTTCCAGCGATTGGTGGCCTTGCAAAGATACGCCTGCAGATAAAGCAGATTCAGCAGATATTTGGATTACGGTTGATAAATCTCTGGTACCAGTTTCAAACGGAACACTTGAAGAGATTGTTGATAATGGAACTACTCACACATACAAATGGCATAACAAATATCCTATTGCTCAATATTTAATTTCACTTGCAATAACTAACTACGAGCTTTATACAAACAAGTTTGTAACTGGTGAAGATACAATGATGGTTACACATTATAACTATCCCGAAAATCTTAATACTAACAGAAAAAACAATTTAGATAAAACGGTTAGTATGCTTGAGCTTTATACTGAGTTGTATGGACCTTATCCGTTTTTAGATGAAAAGTATGGACACGCCGAGTTTGGCTGGGGCGGTGGTATGGAACATCAAACGTGTTCTTCTATGGGTTCCTTTGGTTCTAGTATTGTTGCTCACGAGCTTGCACACCAGTGGTTTGGAGATAAAATTACTTGTAAAGACTGGCATCACATATGGCTTAATGAAGGGTTTGCTACTTATTCAGAATCGGCATATGCTGAATTTGTTGGTGGATTTAGTGCTTATCAAAGCAGCATAGCTAATGAAATGAGCTACGCAAAAAATGCTACTGGTTCAATTTGGGTTGAGGATATTAGCTCGGTTGGACAAATTTTTAACGGGGCACGTAGTTATGCTAAAGGTGCCTCTGTTTTGCACATGTTACGTGGTATTGTTGGAACTAAAACTTTTTACGATATTTTACGTGCGTATGTTGCTGATACAACAGTAGCATATGGAGTTGCTATTACAGAAGATTTTCAACGGGTTGCAGAAAAAGTTTCTGGAAAAGATTTAGAATACTTTTTTTCGGAATGGATTTATGGTGAAAACTATCCCAAATACAGAGTTGATTGGAGCAGTACTGATGCTAATGATGGAACTTATGATGTTAAAGTTAACATCAAGCAGAACGCAAATTCAACACCTAAATTTTTTATAATGCCAATTGAATTACTTTTTAATACTGCAAATGGAGATACAACAATTGTAGTTTTTAACAATGCTAGAACACAGAACTTTAGTTTCAAATTAAATAGTTTACCAAATAATCTTGTTTTTGACCCAGACAATTGGATTCTAAAACATCTTTCTGGAATAACAGATAAAGAGAATGAAAATATAATTAATTATAAATTTGAGTTATCTCAAAATTACCCAAATCCATTTAACCCAGCTACGACAATACAATATTCCATTCCAAAATTTGTTGAGACGCAAAATCTTGCGTCCCAACAGTGGGTTACATTAAAAATATTTGATATACTTGGACGTGAAGTAGCAACACTTGTAAACGAAAATCAAAAATCAGGAGCCTACGAAGTTAATTTCGATGCAAGTTACTTAACATCAGGAATTTATTTTTACAAACTACAAAGTGGTAGTTTTCATGAAAGTAAAAAAATGATTCTAATAAAATAAAATTAAATAAAAGTCTTGATTACTAAAATCCAATTGCACACTCTTTTGTTTCATTATGGCATCCTTTCCTGTTTTTGTTAAATAGTTCTGCAACTATAACTTAAGAAGGGGTGCTTCTTTTTTTATACCTATCCTTCTAAAACTTCTATAATAGATTTCTTAATTATTTCAATTGCTTCAAACATCTCTTCTTCAGTAATAACAAGGGGTGGAGCAAATCGGATAATATGCTGATGGGTTGGTTTAGCAAGCAATCCGTTTTCTGCCATTCTTACACAAACATCCCACGCTTCTTTTCCGTTAGTTGGCTTAACAATAATTGCATTCAACAATCCTTTTCCTCTAACTTTTTCAATTGCTGGATGATTAAAATCTTCCAATGCTTTTCGGAATTTTACTCCAAGCTCTTCGGCTTTTTTAGCAAGATTTTCTTCAACCACAACTTCTAATGCTGCTGTTGCAACCTTTGCGGCTAAAGGGTTTCCTCCAAAAGTAGAGCCATGTTCACCTGGTTTAATTACTAACATAATATCATCATCTGCTAGCACAGCAGAGATTGGAATTACTCCGCCAGATAAAGCTTTGCCTAATATTAAAATATCTGGACGCACATCTTCGTGATCGCATGCTAATAGTTTTCCTGTTCTTGCAATTCCTGTTTGCACTTCATCGGCAATGAACAATACATTTTTACTTTTACAAATATCGTACGCTTTTTTTAAATAACCATCATCAGGAACATAAACCCCTGCTTCGCCTTGAATTGGTTCAACTAAAAAGGCAACTACGTTATCATCTTCCAAAGATTTTTCGAGGGCTGCCAAATCATTATAAGGCACAGCTTCAAAGCCTGGAGTGTAAGGTCCAAATCCTTTGTATGAATCGGGGTCGCTCGACATTGAAATTATTGTAATTGTTCTTCCATGAAAATTTCCTTCGCAAACAATTATTTTTGCTTGATTCTCTGGAACTCCTTTTTTATCGTAACCCCAACGGCGTGCTAGCTTTAACGCTGTTTCATCGGCTTCGGCACCAGAGTTCATTGGTAACACTTTATCATATCCAAAAAATTCTGTTATATATTTTTCGTAAGCTCCTAACTTATCGTTATAAAACGCTCGTGAAGTTAGTGTTAATGTTTTTGCTTGTTCTACAAGAGCATCTATAATTTTTGGATGACAATGCCCTTGGTTTACTGCAGAATATGCAGAAAGAAAATCAAAGTATTTTTTACCTTCAACATCCCAAACATAAGCTCCTTTGCCTTTGTTTAACACTACAGGAAGTGGATGGTAGTTGTGTGCACCATACCGATCTTCAAGTTTAATAAAGTCTTTTGTTTCCATAAAAATTCTCGCTTTTTTAAAAATTTAATGAGCCAAATTAGTAAATATTGTTCATAGTATCGCAAGTAAATCTTAGCTTTATAAAATTTATTTAAAATATTAGTTGAATAATAATATATTTAGTCCTATTTTAAGGGTGTAATATTATTAAAAATAAAAAAAGGAGTTAAAAAATGAAAATCAATAGATATGAAGACATTTCACAAATAGACAAAGAAGCAAAAAAAGATTACATTGATAGACATTCTGCATTTGTTCATTGCGAAAGCAACGCAACAAAAGGCGAAAAATTTGCTGTTACAGTAAAAGTTGGCGATGAGTATGCACATCCTGATGATTTTGACCATTACATATCTTACGTTCAACTTTGGAATGGTGAAACATTTTTTGCAGAAGCACACTTTACACCAGGTGTTTTAGGTAATGCACCAGGTAATGTTGAAGTTGTTTTTAATGTTGTTCCAACAAAAAAAATGAAGTTAACAGCTATGGCTTACTGCACAAAACATGGTTTGTGGCAAAGTGAGGAAGTTGTTGTTGAAGTTGCTTAAGTTGTAGCAATTTTTTTGATATTAAAAGTCCAGATTTTTTCTGGACTTTTTTTGTTTAAATTGGAATCAAAGTTTGTAGAAAAAATAATAGTTAGTTATTTTTACACAAATAAATTAAGGCTATAAATAACATGTCAACAAAACCAGCATTTGCAACTAAGCCACATCCAGAAAACTCTATTGAAACTAAAACTTATAGTTTAGTTGAGTCGCTTAAAGAATTTATGCCTATTGAAAACGACCGCAATCGTTTAGGATACGGATTATTCAAATACTTAAATGGCGAAGGTGATGCACCAGAAGTTCTACTTCAATCGGCAAAAATTAGATTTGAAGGAATTGAATATTCTGAACTAGCTCAAAAACTTTCTGACGGATTGAACAAAATTAAATAGGATTAAGAAATTTTCTTTTATCTTAGTTTTGTTATAAATTTTTCAATTTGTCTTCGGTGCCGTAAAACATGCACAATTGCGTGTTCAAATAGTTGTTCAACATCATATTGTTGTCCCCACCTTACTAATATTTTTTTGTGGAAATCAGTTTCTTCAAGTTTTAATTTGGGATAATCGTCAAATAGTTTTTCGCTGTATTTTAGCATTTCGCCAAGCCCAGTATAGTATTGTTCAACGCTATCTAATGTTTTTTGTTCAACAAAATTAATTTGCTCACCTAAAAACCTTCTAATTTCTACAACGTAACAAAACCCTGAGTTTATAACATGAGTTAAGATGGTTTGAATTGATTTACAATCGCTGTCCTTTGTTTCGTTATCAACAACCTTAACTAATTCCGTTTCAGAAATAGTTGATATTGTTTTTTGAAGTTCTTTTACTGCCCTTTCGTACTCATCTAAAATTGCACCTATAGTGCCATCGTGTTTATATTCATTCATCGTGTAAATATATTTATTTGTTATTCAAAATAATTTTACTCTTCATTATTAATAAATTTTTCAGCCATATCCACAGCCTCTTTGCTTCCAATATAAATAGGAACACGTTGGTGCAGACTGGTTGGTTTCAATTCCATAATTCTGTTTCCACGCCCATCTATTGCACGTCCGCCACCTTGCTCAACAATGAATGCCATAGGATTGCATTCGTAGAGTAGTCTTAGTTTTCCGTTTGGATTTTTATTATCGGCAGGATAAATAAAAATTCCGTCATAAAGCATGTTGCGATGTATATCGGTAAGCATAGAGCCACCATAATGCTATATGAGTATGGTACACGAACTCTCTTCTCGGCATCTTGACGATACTTGATTTATTTTTTTAATCTATAAAAACTACGGTTTAAATTTATTAAAAGTAAGTAAAAATCTATTTTTAGAATAAGGAAATTATTACACTATCTCTAGTACCAATGAACCTTTACAAGTTGGAATTTCTTTTCTTTTTAATTGATTTAGTATTGAAGATTTTATATCTTTTGTTCTTAACATTAAACCACATTACAAATGTGATGTATATTATTAATCAAATGGGAATATTATGAAAAAATTATTATTGTTGTTTTTTGTCTTTATAATGGCATCTTTTACATTTGCTCAAGATGTATCAAGTAGTCCAGAGCAAAATTCAGATTTACCATCAAATCCAGAAGAAGGCAGATGTTACGTTCGTTGTAAAACACCTGATGTTTACAAAAATGTTGATACAACTTTTATTATTAAACCAGCTTACTCAAAAGTTATTTTGCACCCAGCAGAATATGAAACAGTTACTGAAAAAGTTGTTACAAAAGAAGCTAGCATTAAAAAAATTGGTTCTACCCTTATTGTTGTGGGTAAAGGTCTAAGTTCCCATGGAAAAATAGTATGGCACTTCTAAAATTCTTAAAAGTTCTATAACCTCTACCAACAGACTTCACTTCTTGAATTTTTCCATTTAATCTCTCAGCCATAGCAT
>CAMZLW010000166.1 GCA_947311785.1 uncultured Ignavibacteriales bacterium
CCGTTTAGGTTAATGGATTATTGTTATCATCCCTTACTCCAACTTGAGCGATTCAGCATTTGTGCTTTTCTAATGCTGAATTTGGGTTTAAAATAAAAGAAGCCCAACTTTATAAAAAATTGGGCTTCTGAAATACTTAATGAAATTAAACTATTTCAACAATTGCATTTTTATTGATTTAGTAAAATTACCAAATTTCATTGTTGCAATGTAGTTACCACTTGCTACTTTGCTACCAAAATTATTTGTTCCATTCCAAGTTGCTTCGTAACTTCCCTTTATAAACTCTTGATTATTAATAAGAGTTTTAACTTCGTTACCTAACATATCGTAAATTATTACAGATACTTTTTTAGATATTGGAAGTGAGAATCTAATATTTGTAGTTGGGTTAAATGGATTAGGATAATTTTGAGTTAATGTGTAATCACTTGGGGTGATTATATCAAGATTTTTAATTACACCACTTCCACCTGAATATTGCAATACCCTTATTTGAATATTGTGATCATTATAAATTTTTTCTTCAGTTTCAGTCCACTCAGAACCAGTCCAAGATTTACGAATTACTGTTGTTGAATCATTTGCGTTTGCTTGGTATGCAACAACTAGCTCATCTTTTCCGTCATCACCAATAATATCACCTGCTGCCATTTTCATTACACCAGGATTTCCCCATGCACCTTTAGAGTAAGTTGTATCTATAGTTACAGAATCAGTAATTGTAATAGTTTCCCACTCCCAGTCTTTCTCTGCTTCGCCACCATAGTAATACTCAACACCATAATTGTTACCATCAAGAATATCGCCTGTACCACTATACTCAACAGCCACAACATTTTCTCCATAAAATCCGCCAACAAGTATTTCATCTTTTCCATTACCATTTAAATCAGCTGCATAACATCCCCAAAATTGTGCAACACTATCAGTAGTAGCACTTAAATCCCATCTTTTTTTAAGAATAGAAAATTTTGTTGAATCGTCCCAAATTGCTGTACCAGTAGCACTTTGAGGTTGGCTAACCAAAGTTAAATCATATTTTGAATAAGCTAACCCAGCAATTTCATCTTTTCCATCGCCATCAACATCAGCAGCAACTATACCCATAAATGCAATACCATCAATACCACGAGTTTTGAAAAACTCATAATATGAAGGACCAAAAACATCACCATCAGGATTTGGGACTGGGAAAGTATATGAATTTGCACCATTTACTTCAATCGACGAATAAGAATAATTATTCCAATTGTGATTAACAATTTCATTTACACCATCACCATTAATATCAGCAGATATTGAGTGCCAAGCAGAACCACCTGTTACTTTACTTGTAGCATCTGTTGTTGGGTCTCCACCTTCAACAACCCAAGAAGCAAAACCAGGAGCATTGCCACTAATAGATAATATATAAACATTATTATCTTTATTTGAGAGAATTAATTCGTCTTGACCATCGCCATCAAAATCAGCAACAGTTCCACGCTCTCTATCCATTCTAAAAGGACCGTGTCCAGAACCTGTTAACATATCTGCAGGAAAATCGATAATTGGAGCTGTTCCAAAGTCGTTATCTCCAACATTTTCATAAACCATAATATTTCCAGAATACCTTGGTCCAACTGGGAAAATAATTTCTTGATTTCCATCGCCATCCAAATCACCAGTTTGTACCCAACGAGGAGTACTAGCATTTTCTCTTTCCAAATCTACTGGTGAAGACCAAACTAATTCTAGAACATCATTCCCAACATATTCTAAAACGTGAACTCTTCCACCATTAGAATAATCAGTTGCAACTATTTCAACTTTTCCATCTCCATCAAGATCACCCCCAATGTGTACTGAACGAATTCCTCCTCTTGCCCATGCACGTAAAGAATCATTTTGGTCTAATGCACTTCTATTAAAGTATGCTTCACTTGAAAGTTGGGCAAACATTGTTGTTGCACCGACTAGAAATAATAGAACTATTAATAATTTTTTCATAATACCTCCTAAGATATTTTGTTAATTGAATAATGTAACTTTTTAGTTATGCGAATAATACTATTAACTTTATTAAAATACAATATGTATTAGTTTAGTGGTGTAAACTTTAAAAATATTATGAAATAGTTTTCTTCACTAGCACAAAGGTTATATCGTCGTTTTGAAGATAATTTTTGCGGTGTTCTTTTAATATATTGATAAGCTCAGTTTGAATTGAAGATGTTTTTGATTGAGATTTTTCAAGTAGTAGTTCGTTTAATTTGGTTTCACCTAGCATTTCTTTTTTGCTATTCATTGCTTCTGTTACGCCATCGGAATAAAATGTAAAAAGAAAATTTTCGGTTAGTTCTATTTCCACTTCTTCCAAGTTTTTATCAAATAATGTTCCAGCTTCCAAACCAACTCCAATACCTGAGGGAGTAATCTCTTTAACAATATTGTTGGAAATAAATACGGTTGGTGTATGCCCTGCTCTGCATATTTTCACATTGTTTTTTTCTGTGTTAAATAATGCAACAGTAGCAGTAATGAACCAGCTCTTTTCCATTTCTAAAAAAATACGAGAATTTATTTTTGATAAAATTTCATAAGGTGTAGTTTCTTCTGTGCAGTATAACTTAACCATTGTTTGTAGCTTGGACATATAAAACGATGCCGCAAGTCCTTTACCAGAAACATCCCCCACAATAATGAACACTTTAGAATTGCTAACTTTTATTACGTCAAAATAATCGCCTCCCACTTGCATTGCGGGTATCATTATGCCAGTAATATCTAATCCGTTTATTTTTGGAATTGCTGTTGGAAGCAAACTGTTTTGGATTTTTCGTGCATTTTCTAAATCTATATCCATTACTAATTTTTCTTTTTCAGATTCGTACAAACGTGCATTTTCAATAGCAACAGCAGTTTGATTTGCAGCAGCAGTTAGTAAGTCAATATCTTTGCCAGCAAAACGAGAACCAGAATATTTAAGTCCGAAAAGTAAAAGACCAATAATTTTATTTTTTATTATTAGTGGAATTACTGTGTAAATTCCGTGCTTCACTAATACATCAGCAGAGTCTGGACAAGCTATTTTAAATTCACTATCCTCAATTACTAAATCTTGTTTAGCTTCTTTTTTTTCTGAAAGGAATTGAAATAACTCCCTTTCATTTGATTGAAGATTGAAAGTTTTACTATTAATTCCAACACCATCTTTTAATTCAAAATCTTGAGAATCATTGTTCTTTAATGCAATTCCAAAAACAGCAAGTTTAAGAGAATCGATAAAAGTATTTGTAGTTGACCGAAGAATATTTTCGAGTCCGAAAATTGTTACAACATCTGTGCTAAATTTTAAGAGAACTTGTTGATAAGCAAACTGTTCGGGATAAAACTTTTTAATTATTAAATTTTGAAATTTATCTTTTGTAGATTGAAAAATAATTGCAAAGGCTACAAAAATAACAGCAGCAATAAGCCCTTGATACTCCGTTCCAATAGCCGAGCTTAATGTTTGACCCAATAAGTATATAACAACAAAATATGTTGTCGCAACACTTATGGTTGCTGCTCCGTACATAAGCGTTGTTTTAACAACATCCGAAACATCTAACAAAGAGTATTTAAAAATTGAATAACCAAATGCCACAGGGAGCAATGCAATTAAAATAATTGGAGTAAAAAATTCTGGTTGGTTATACATCATTGCAGCAGAACCAGAAAGGGTAAGAACTATAGTGTAAATAACTGCTAAAACCCCTAATGTATATGCAATAAGAATTAGGAATATTGGTTTTCTATCCTTTGTGTTTTCAATTTTTAGGTAGTTTACAAAAAGAGAAATTAGACCTAAAACACATGCAATAAATATTACACCTAGTGAGGTTGAGGCTAGAATTCCATAAAATTTATAAAAATTAATTTTGCCTGGATAAACAAAAAGATATTTTACTACAACTAAAGAAGAAAAAATAATTGCAGGAAGAGAAAATATTAACTTGTTAATCCACGACTTATTAAAAAATTTAATTTTATTCGGAAATATCCAGAAAAATTTAAGTATCATAAATGGAAGAAAGATAGAACCAAAAGTCCAAAGGTGATCTACAATTTGTATTAGTATTTTCGTTTTAAATAATGGATTAGCAACGTTATTATAAAGCAATAAATTAAAAGAAGCAGTAAGGACTAAGGCAATTCCAATACGGAAAAAAGTTATTTGTGTTTCGCCACTCTCTTTAGACTTAATAACAATAAAACCAACAAGTAACCAAATAAAACCAAGCAGAGCAAAGGCAAATCCGCCAAACTGAATTAACTTTTTCACTTCAACTTTTGTTTCAAAAATTTCATCATTTCGTGAAACCGTGTAAAGAGCAGAATCTCCTTCTGCCATACTAATTAGTTCCAAAGTGGCTTCGTAGGTTTTTCGTATTGGCTTATTATTAATTTCTAATAACTGATCGCCATCCCTTATACCAGCGTTCCAAGTAACACCATCAACTTTAACATCTGCAAAAAAGTAGCCAACACTATCTTTTGAAACTTCTTGCGGTATCCATAAACACTCATCATTTGGTTGTGGAGTAATTTCAAAAATAAAATAAAACTGTGCAAGAACTAATACCGAGAGGAGCAAAACTATGGGTGCAATTATTTTACTTCTATATTTTGATAATATGTTTTCGAATCCATCCAAATTTATTTAACCTTTACAACAATACATGTTATATCATCCGATTGGCTAGTGCCATTGGTATGTTTGTCAACTTCAAATAAAATTTTATTTAATGATTCTTCTGCGTTCATATTTTTTAAGTTCAGTGAAAGCTCCTCTAATTTTTCATCAGAAAATTCTTTATGGCTTTCATCCATTGCCTCTGTTATACCATCGGTAAATAAAATTAACAAATCATCTTTTAATAACTGGGTAGTTTCTTTTTTATACGGAGTAACAGTTGGCATAACTCCCATAAGCATTCCACCAAGTTTAAGTTTTAATATTTCACCATCCCTAATTAGCAACGGTGGATTATGCCCCATGTTAACACTTTCAAATTCTTTATTCTTGTCGTTCAATATTCCCCAGAAAAAAGTAATAAATCTCCCATCGGTAGTGTTTTCGCTAACAAGATCGTTGAGTAGATTTGACGCATCACCGAGCTCTTTGTTCTGCTTACTAATAGATTGCAGAAATGCTTGGAGATTTGCCATTAACAAAGCAGCTTGAACGCCTTTGCCAGAAACATCAGCAATTGCAATTAAAATTTTTCCATCCTCTAATTTAATTGCATCATAATAATCCCCACCAACTTGTTTGGCTGCTTTGTTGTATGCAGCTATCTCAAAGCTAACCATTGTTGGAAGTTTACTTGGCAATAATTTTTTTTGGATTTTTTTTGCAATTTCTAAATCCTTTTCAAGTATGTGTTTCTCTAGTGTTTCCTTAAAGAGCAAACTATTTTCAATTGAAATTATTGCAAGGCTACCAACAGAAGAAACAAACTCAATATCAGACTTAGAAAAACTCTCACCAGTATTTCGTTTTCCCAATAGAATTAAGCCTTTTGTCTTTTGCTTAATTTGCATTGGCACAATTAACTCAATGCCCATTGAAAACAATGAGCTGCAAGACTTATTGGACTTTCCATCGCATTGTATTGGGTTGATTATTTGTGAAGCATCAAAAGTATTAATGCTATTGTTTAATAAATCCAAATTAAATCTGGATTCAAGAATTTGAGTTTCATCATTGTTGAAAATAACAACTGCATATTTTGATACTAGTAATTGTCCAATTATAGAAAACCCTAAGAGCTTACTTATTAAAGGGACTTCTAGAATTCCGCTAAACTCTTTGCTTAAATCAAAAAGTACACTTAGTTGATGTACTTTGTTATCAAGACTTTTATTAACCTTTTTTAATTCTGTGATACTAATGGAATTTTCAAGTGCAGTAGCGGTTATGTTTAAAAATGTTTGCAAAAATTTAACATCATCAATTGAGTATTTTTCTTTAGTTAAACGTTCGCCAAGAAATAGAACACCTATTAATTTATTAGCGGAGTGGATTTCTTGCGAATGAACTAATCTGTTTGTTTTAAGATAATCGTTTAACTCAGAAGAGTTTATATACTCATCACTTTTTGCATTAGGAAATTCTCTTTCCAATTCTGGATCAAGTCCTTTACTGATAAAGGATTTAAGATTTCCGTTTGAAGAAATTGCAAAAAGCCCTTTGGTAGTGTGAAATTTACTAAAGCATGTAAGAATTAAGTTATTTAAAATAAATTTTGCATCAAGCGATGAATTGATAATATTACCAAAATCGACAAGTGCAGAAAGGTTTCGTAGTGAATTTTTATCGGAGACATTTTTCATAATTTCAATTAAAATATTTAATTAAAATTAATTCGTTGCCATTTTTCTTTGCATTATATTTTACTTCGTCCATAAGTTTTTTCATAAGAAACATTCCTAATCCACCACCTTTTTTCATTTTTTGACTCTTCGCAATATTAGGTTCCTCAATAATACTGGGGTCAAAGTGATGTCCGTTATCGGTAATAGTAATAGAAAACTTATTATTTGTTGTCTTAATTTTAATTTTAATTTTTTCTTTTACCGAATTATTATAAGCATGCTTAATTATATTTGTGCAAGCCTCATCAACAGCAAGTGAAATATGCGAAATTATTTTTTTATCTAACCCCACAGCAGTTCCGTGAAGTTCAACAAAGCTACGCACTTCTGCTAAATTGTTTGTAGAACTTGAAATTATAAGTTCGTTGTTTGATATGTTCAGTTTAGTTTTCACTTTAGAGAATTATCCAAATTTTTTAATAGCTTCTTTCTCTTCTTTGAAAAACTCGTACAACACAGGAAACCCAAGTAAATCAAAGATACTATAAACATCATCTTTTAAATTTGAGAATTTTATATCACCGTCATTCTCTCTCATAGTTTCTACGTATGCCATAAACACGCCAAGCCCAGCACTGCTTATGTAATTTAGCTCTCCAAAATTTACAACAACTTTAAATTGTTTTTTTTCAATTAACTTATTGAATTCGTCCTCAAGAACTGGAGCAGTGTGGGCATCCAAATAACCCTTAACAGAAATAAGGTTTACTTCCCCATCAGTTCGTGATGAAACATTAAAATCAGCCATTAAGCTTCTCCAATGATTTATTAAAATTTTTCCATTTAAATAATACTAATGTTATATCGTCGTGTTGCTGATTATCCTTTGAAAAAAGTGAGACCTCTTGAAAAATGCTTCTTGCAAGATTACTCATTTTATCTTCACAATTTAGTTCAACAACATTCTTGAATCTTTCAACTCCAAACTCTTCATTTAGAAAATTTTGAGATTCTGTAACACCATCAGTATATAGAATTATAATATCGTTATTATTTAATCTAATTTCCATATTATCAATATTGGAACTAAACTTATCTTGCTGTGCTAATCCAAGTCCAATCCCCTTTGGTAAATATTCTTTAACCTTACCATCTGTGCATATTAGCAAGGGCATATGCCCTGCACGAGCAAAATTTACTATCCCATTTTCAATATCAATTATTCCGTAAAGAGCAGTAACAAAGCTGTTCTTACTAATGCTCTCTTTCAATATGTCGTTTGTAGCGGTTAAAAGTTCCTTAGGATTTTTAATTACCCTAGCTAACGATTCAAAAATTCCTTTAACCTCTGCCATTATGTAGGATGCAACAACACCTTTGCCAGAAACATCGGCAATTACAAATGCTAACTTGTTTTTCCCTATCTTAAAATAATCGTAGTAATCGCCTCCAACTTCAAATGCTGGAACAAATAGTGCATCAACTTCAAGTTGCTCGCACGAAGGATTTTTACTTGGTAATAGTCGTGATTGCACATTACGAGCCACTTCCAACTCGCTTTCCATCCTCTCTTTTTCTACAGATTCTTTAAAGAGTTTTGCGTTCTCCATTGCAACAGCAGCATAATCTGCAAAAGCTCCAACAGCTCTTTTTTCATCTTTATCAAATTTATATTTTTGACGTTTAGCAGCAAAAAGATATCCACTAATTTTATTGTGAACCTTTAATGGTGCAACAATAATGGATTGAAAAACATATGTGCGAACATCATTGTTAAGTTTAACTTTTATAAGTTTTTCATTTAGTGTTAATATTTCTGTTAAACTTATTTGAAACTCCAACAACAATTTTTCGCTAATACTTTGGGCTTCCAAATACCCTATGTTATTTACAGATACCAAATTTTGTTCATCATTTTCAATTGATACAATCCAAGCAGAATCTGAATTGCAAATTTTATTTGTTGCATCTGTTAAGTTATCAGCAAGTTCTTTAAAATCTAAAACTTGTGTCATCAACTTGCTTAAATCTATAAGCGAAGCAATTTCTTCCGACTTCTGGTCAAACGCACCAGCAGTGGGCAAATGGAAAAGAGTTGTAAAAAAAACAATCCCAAAATAAATTGCACCATACATCATAACCAATGTGTACAAAGCTCTAACACCAGGTGAAAAATGAAAAACTATTTGTTGAATTATATTTGTTTCAGAAAAGAATATATAGTTCAAAGTAAATAATATCGACATCACTATTGAAACAAAAAGCAGAAATATTTTTTGCTTTTTTGCAAGAAATGCAATCCATGAAACCCGAAAAGAATTAAAGGAGAGAATTACAATTGCAACAATAAAAAATGACTTTTCAACAAACTCAAAACCTGAATTAAAATGACTTAGCGTTGCAGAAAATGCCGATAGAAAGAGTAGAAGTAACATAGAATTGAAATAATTATTAGTTACTCTCTTCTGACGTAAATAATAAAAAGTCTGCAAGGAAGCTAAAATAAATATTGCGGAAATTATAAAAGAATGGGCTAAAACCACCGAAACAAATGTGTATAATATTCCGTTAACTTCTTTTATGTTTTCAATTCTATCAAATATTGCGGTTGAAAGTGAGGTGATAAAAAAGAGAATGCCCGTGAGTATTCCTACATTAAGTGTTAACGAAATTGGGTTATCGCTTTTGGCGGATGTTACCTCAGAAAAATAAAGGAAAGCCAATGCCAGTGTGCTGTATATTAATATTTCATTAATTATTACTAGAAAAGAATTTTCGACCAAAGGGAAAATAATTTTAAATATCACTAATAAAACAAATGCAAAAATAAATTTTTCTAATTTGTTTTTTCTGCTCCCTTCAACAATATTTTTCAAATAGTGATTCAATTATTTTTCTTTCTCTATTTTATTATTCTTTTTTTGCGAAAGGGAATCCATCTTATTTCCAAATTCAATCCACTCATCAACATCTTTGCCACTAAATATTTTAATGGAATTTTCTATAGCTTCTTCTATTTCATCCGAACTCATTTCGTATTTAATTTTGTTTTTAGCACTATCACTATAACTAAACTTAAACTTTACATTGTCGGAACTATCCTCCGAGAGTGCAAAAGAAAAATTCATTTTATCGTTTGTGCTATCAATAAATGTTTTAAATAAATGTATGTTTTCAAACTCATCCGAGTTTTGAAAATAATCTAAAGTAACATTTACAAAATTTGAATCAATTTGAAAATCGAGTTCTCTACCTTCGTCCATAGATGTAGAGCTAGGTTTACTCTTGTTCTTTGTATGGATAAATATTTTTTCTGGTTCTTTAATTTTAGAATTTTCTGGAATAAAAACTTGGTATTCCTTTTGAAAAACAGTATCTGGAGTAAACACAAAATAATCGCGACTTGCTTTGTGTTCTCTTCTTTTTGCAATTCTGTTAAGTGAGTTTTCGGCAGGACTTTTATCTTTAAGAAAATCAGAAAGATCTTTGTTTAATAATTTCTGAATTGTTCCAATTTGAGGATCTACAGCCAACACCTCATTTTTATCTTTGTAAATTAATTTTGATAATTCTTTTGAATACAAATCTAAAATTGAGTCCAATTTTTCTTTTCGCTTACCCTCTTCTAATTGAAGACGCTTTACAACCAATTTATAACTATCTGCAAATTCTTTATTATCAAATCTCTTTATCGCAAGCACTTCCCTACCAACCGAATCTTTACTGAGCTGCAAAACTTTATTCTCTTTTTTGTCAAGAAGCAAATCACCTTCTAATGCAAAGTTTAAAACATCTTTTTTGTCAATAGATTCTGAAGTAAAAAGTGGTTTAAGAGTTGCCGAATAAAACTCATTAACTACATCTCCTTTCACTCTGCTTTTATTATTACTTTGCTCAACTCCAAATACTATTAACAAAGTGATAGTCAAAATTATAATTCCAACAACAAAAATATTTTTGCTAATTATATCCATAAAGTTTTTTGTGTTATTGCTATTGTTCATATTCACTAATGGGATTGCTCTAAAAATATTGTTAAAAATAGAATCTGTACTTATTGCAAATATTCCTAAGTAAAACATTTGGGAATATTAGAAAGTTTTGCATAACCCAACAATATGTGTCATGCTGAACTTGCGGTGCATTGAGTTTACCGAAATGTTTCAGCATCTATTAGTGCAAATTTATGGCATAAACAGAGATCATGAAATACTTCAACACGTTCAGCA
>CAMZLW010000167.1 GCA_947311785.1 uncultured Ignavibacteriales bacterium
AGTTAGGGATGATAACCGTTTAGGTTAATGGATTATTGTTATCATCCCTTACTCCAACTTGAGCGATTCAGCATTTGTGCTTTTCTAATGCTGAATTTGGGTTAATACCGTACCTACGGTACTAAAAGCTCCAGAGGAGCGATATTATGGTAATACAAAGAATGTACAAGGCATAAATAGTGCTATACCGCATACGGCACAGGTCGGCACGACATTATATAAGATAATTAGAACTTGGAACTATCCCTTTTTAGATTAGAGCCAAAATGTTTAATGGTTTTCGGAAAATAATGAAGAAGATTTTGTGTAATTTCTTCTAAATTATTTAGTTCCGTTTTTGTACTTTGGTTATTGTTCAACTTCTTTTGTGGACATTTTTGCTATTGTTAAACATAGCTTCTTAGTGTACCGCATTTCGAGAACCTCGGCATAATACAATGCCCTTATTCAGCATAACACATTTTATTGTGTTATGCAAAGAATTCCAGAATATAAAAACTAATTTATTCAGAATTATTATCGCGTTCTAATTCGAGTTTTAAATATTGCCCAGTTAAACTTTTTTTGTTTTTAGATACAGCCTCTGGAGTTCCTTTTGCAATAATAACGCCTCCGTGTTCGCCACCGCCAGGTCCTAAATCAATAACAAAATCTGCAACTTTAATTACATCCAAATTATGCTCAACAACTACAACTGTATTTCCTTTATCAACAAGTTTGTTTAACACACCAAGTAAAATTCTAACATCTTCAAAGTGTAGGCCTGTTGTTGGTTCATCCAACACGTAAAGCGTTTGCCCAGTGCTAACCTTACTTAATTCTGTTGCAAGTTTAACACGCTGTGCTTCGCCTCCAGATAGTGTGGTGGCTTGTTGCCCTAGTTTTAAGTATCCAAGCCCTACATCATTTAGCCCTTTTATTTTACGCAATATTCGTGGATGATCTTTAAAAAACTCAACCGCATCTTCAATACGCATTTCTAAAACATCGCTGATGGATTTTGTTTTAAAAAGTATTTCTAAAGTTTCGTGATTATATCTTTTTCCTTTACACACTTCGCATTCAACATAAACATCAGGTAGGAAGTTCATCTCAATCTTTTTTAATCCAGCACCTTGGCACTCTTCACAACGCCCACCCTTTACGTTAAAGCTAAACCGCCCTGCCTTGTATCCACGGACTTTTGCCTCTGGAAGTTCTGTAAATAAATCACGTATAAAAGTAAACAAGCCTGTGTATGTAGCCGAGTTAGAGCGTGGTGTTCTTCCTATTGGAGATTGATTAATTTCAATAATTTTATCAATATGTTCAATTCCATCAACCGATTTATACTTCATAGGAACAACCTTGGAGTGATATATCTTCTTCATTAATATTCGTACAAGTGTGTTATTTATTAATGTAGATTTACCCGAACCACTAACACCAGCAACTACAGTAAAAGTTCCAAGTGGGATTTTAAGGTTTACCGATTTAAGATTATTTCCACTTGCCCCAGTAATAACAATGGATTTCCCATTCCCTTTTCGTCTTTTAATATTAGATTCAATCTTTCGTAAGTCTTTTATATAATCGAGAGTAAGCGAGTTGCATTTACTTTTATGATTTAATAAATTTTCAGAGTTTTCCGCAATACAAATTTCACCACCATGTTCGCCAGCTTTAGGACCAAGGTCAACAATAAAATCGGCACTTTCAATTGTCTCTCTATCATGCTCCACAACAATAACAGTATTGCCAAGGTCTCTCAAATTTTTTAACGAATTAATAAGTTTTATATTATCGCTTTGATGAAGCCCAATGCTCGGCTCATCTAAAACGTATAAAACTCCAGTAAGCTGAGTTCCAATCTGCGTTGCTAATCTTATCCTTTGCGATTCGCCACCAGAAAGTGTGCGTGCCGAACGCCCTATTGTTAAATAATTTAATCCAACATTTAATAAAAACTGTAAGCGTTCTGTTATCTCTTTTAATATCGGAGTTGCAATTAAATTTTCTCTCTTTGTAAAACTTAATTGTTGAAAAAACTCCGAAGCCCTTTCAATAGAGAGCGAAGTGATTTCACTAATATTTTTTTTATTTATTAAAACAGAGAGGGATTCTATTTTTAAGCGACCACCATTGCAAGTATCGCAAGTTTTGGTTGTCATAAAAGATTCTGCCCACTCACGTATTTTAACAGATGATGTTTTATCGAAATAATGACTTACATAATTTAATACGCCAGCAAATTTATGTTTGTAAGTAACACTTTTGCCCCCATCATATTTATAATTAAAAGAGATTTTTTCCTTTGTACCATTGAGTAAAACATCTAATTGCTCTTTTGATAATTTATTAAGTGGAGTATCGTAATTAAATCCGTAATGTTTTGCTACTCCTTCAAGCTGGTTGAATAACCAAATGTTTCGTGGTTTACCAAGTGCCTCTATTCCACCATCATTAATTGTTTTTTCCCAATCTGGAATTACTAAATCAACATCCAAACTTTTCTTCTCGCCAAGACCTTCGCACTCTTTACACGAGCCGTAAGGTGAATTAAATGAAAACGAATTTGGAGCCATTTCCTGATAACTAATTCCACAATGATGACACGATAAATCGCGACTAAACAAATTGTCTTCATTGTTAGAAGCAACAATAACAACGCCATTTCCGTAATTGAGTGCAACATCTATGGACTCACTAATTCGTGATCTAGATTTTTGCGACAATTTAATTCTATCAACCAATATTTCGATGTTATGAATTTTATATCTATCAACCTTAAAGCCTTTTTCCAACTCGTGCAATTTTCCATCAACACGAACACGGATAAAGCCATCCCGTAAAGTATCTTCAAACAATTCGCGATAATGCCCTTTTCTTCCTCTAACAATTGGGGCAAATATTTCAATTCTTTGGTCTTGATAGTTTTCAAAAATGGAATCTATAATTTGGTTGGATGATTGCTTTGTTACTGGTCTTCCGCAACTGTAGCAATGTGGCTTGCCTACACGTGCAAACAGAAGTCGCATAAAATCGTAAACCTCAGTTACAGTTCCAACAGTTGAACGCGGATTGCCAGATGTAACTTTTTGTTCAATTGAAATTGCAGGACTAAGTCCTTCAATTAAATCAACATCTGGTTTTTCAAGTTGCCCTAAAAATTGACGAGCGTAAGCCGATAAAGATTCAATATATCTACGCTGCCCCTCTGCATAAATAGTATCAAATGCTAGCGATGATTTACCCGAGCCAGAAAGCCCAGTAATAACTGTAAAAGAATCACGCGGAATCTTTAAATCTATGTTCTTTAGGTTGTGCTCTCTTGCACCTTTTATAACTATATGGTTATCTGAAATCATTAAAAACTTTTTTGAATATTAAAAAATGGAATTAAAATAATTGTTAAATATAAAAGCAATTATTGAGATAGTAATTTTTGATTAGCAACAAATTATCACTAAACTTTTAGAGTGTAACCACGTAAAAATTCTTCAACGCCCATTCGTTTTCTTCCCTCTAACTGAATCTCTAAAACTTGTAACACTTTATCTGAACATCCAACAAATAATTCTTTTTTAGTAACATTTATTTCGCCAATATTTAGCGAAATAAAATCAACAATTTTTGATTTAAAGATTTTATACTTTTTATTGTTGTGCATAAAATACGCTGCAGGAAATGGCGAAAGTCCGCGAACCAGATTGTGAATCACTTCAGCAGATTTAGCCCAATCAATTTCGCCAAGTTCCTTTTGGATTTTGGGTGCAGGGGAAGCTAACTCATTATTTTGTTTTTTAAGTTTAACATTCTCATTATCAATTTCTGTAATAGTTTGCAACACCAGTTTGGAACCAAGTATGCTCATTTTATCATGAATTGTTCCCAAATTATCTTCATCCTCAATTGGCATTTCAGATTGAGAAATTATACTTCCTGTATCAACTTTATCTTCCAAAAAAAATGTTGTTACTCCAGTTTTTTTATCGCCATTCATTATAGCCCAATGGATTGGGGCCGCTCCGCGATATTTGGGCAACAACGAACCGTGCAAATTAAAAGAGCCAAGTTTTGGAATTGTAAAAACCGTGCGTGGTAATATTTTGAAAGCAACTATAACAAATAAATCTGCATTTAATCCTTTAAGCGATTCTATAAAATTTTCATCCTTCATTTTATCTGGTTGCAAACATTTAAGATTATTAGAAACAGCATATTCTTTAATTGGAGTGTAAGATATTTTCCTTCCCCGCCCACGCTCTTTATCAGGGGCAGTAACAACAGCAACAATTTCGTGCTTACTTTTATTAATTATATCAAGGCTAGGTGTAGCAAAATCTGGAGTTCCGAAAAAAACTATTTTCACTAGTTACCCTCTTTCCGTTATTTGGTAATCCGTTTCTATATCTCGCTTCATAATTCTTATTAAATCACTTTGTAAATTTTGCTTAATTCGTGGTTCAACTCTATCGGGAATCATTTTCCCAATTAGGTGGTCATACTCGTGAAGTATAACTCTTGCAAGCCACGACTCTGCTTCAAACTCTTGAACTTCTTCATCTGTATCAAGATATTTAATTTTAATAAACTCAGATCGTTCAACATTAGCACGGATATCTGGCAGACTTAAACAACCTTCTTCCATTGTTACAAGGTCATCGGAGTAGCCTACAATTTTAGGATTAATCACTACAAGTGGCTTAAAATCATCGTAGCCATCTACCCCTTTTAAATCTATTATGAACATTTTTTTATTTAAACCAACTTGATTAGCAGCAAGACCAATTCCATTTGCGTTTCGCATGGTTTCAAACATATCTTGAATATTTTTTATTAGCTCATCATCAACAGATGATATTGACTTTGCAGTTTCGCGCAAAATTGAATCGCCGTAAACTGTAACTGGAAGTAGGGACATTTGGAAACTCTCACTTAATTATTTTTGAATAACTTCTGCTTCCTGATCTTTAAATAAATAAACCTCAGTGGCATACAATAACATTGTAATTGCAAGCCTAAAAATAATTAACATTTGTTGAAGAATAAAGGTTAGAATTAAGAAATAAAATGGTGACCGAGGAATTAGTATTGCTACAATATTATAAACTACAGCACCTAAGGCACCAATAATTGAAACAATAAGATAAGTTGTAAAAATTAGGAAAAACTTTTTTTTGATAAAGCCAATTGCAGATTTACCAGCAATTCTAATCTTTTGAGCATTATTAAGAGCTAAAAATACTTGTGTATATTCCGATAAAATTGAAATAGTTCCAATTAAGAATAGTAAAGTTAAATATCTAACAGAGCGAATAATTAAATCTAACAGAACTGAATTTGAGTTTTTTGTTAAATACTCAATTAAGCTATCTAACTGTGAATCGACCATAAATATTATTGCAAAAAGGACAATCGCAATAACAGAAACTTTCATAAACCTATACCAATACTTAACTCCGCTATAGAAAAAATCTGAAATATGATTTTTTTTTGGATTATTAAATACAGCTAACAACCCACCTTGATACAACTTTTGAATTAAAATATTTAATCCAATAATGCTAAATAAAAGAATTGGTAATTCATCTAATAGATTTTTATTGCTATGCTGAAACTGGAGTAGCCAAAAATAATCTAAGTCGAGTGCTAACTTACTACTCCAGAGCGAGTGTGATAAATTATCTTGAAGAATTGCTAAAATTGGAATTGTTAAAACTAGTGAAAACACAATATTTGTGCCCCACAAAAGAAATACATATAACCAATTTTTAGTAACAAGTCGCCACCCTTCCCGCAAAATTTCTTTTATCATCCTTTACCTCCAACAAGCATTAAAGCATTTTGAAACCAAAAGAAAACGCGAGTAGCATAGGAAACCGAGCCCCAGTACTGCTCTTCAACTATGTATGAATTATTTGCGAAATTCAGATCAAGAAGATTTTTATTCTCAGAATCAATTTCTGCTGATATAATTTCCGCATCAGAATATATTGTAAATATCTTAAATTTTTCTTTTCCATCCCACTTATAGATTACTGTATCTACTTCAGAATTTACTACAAGTTCAATAGGCACCACTCCATCCTCAATACGCTCAACCATAATATCATAAATATTAGCTTCACGCTTTTCAATATATTTTATTCCGTAATCAAAAACATCATCACTTATAAAAAGTTCATTATAAAAGCTTGAACTTTCTTTGGAACAATCTTTTGCAATTGCAGTAAAAAAATCATTTGATATGGGATATTTAAAAATGTTTTTCTTAAAATATTTTTTCAATCTATTATTAAAGATTTTTTTGCCAATCATATTTTCAAGAGTAAGTAGTGCAATCTGTGGTTTTATTATTGATGAAGCTTTATAAGCATGGTAATTTGGTTGAAGAAATGTTGAAGTTGATAAATTAGTAAAAGGTAAGTTGTTATAGTAGTTACCCAGAAATCTTGCTCCTTCAGGAATTACTTGATTTGAGACCGTATAAATAATTGGGATACCAGCATACGTCATAAAGTGTAATCCGTATATTGGATAGTAATCAGCAATTGTAAAGAAGGAATATAAATTTCCGTAATGTGTTCTAACAATTTTTTCAGCTAAGTATGCCGATATCCCCTTTGAAAGCCACGACTCCTCCATATAATTTGCTGCTACAATATTTCCAAAATAAAGTTCGGAAATTAAAAAAGCCATTTTATATTCTAACTTCTGAGTTTTAACTGGGGATATTAAATCGCTATTAAGTGCAATAAGATTAGGATAAGATTTGCTTTTAACTCTGCTCATATTTGGCAAATCTACAATAGTTAAATTTTTAAAAGGATAAACTGAAAACTCGGATAATGATTTTAAATATTTTTCAGTCATATCAAAATATCTTTCAACATAACCATCTTTACTATCGGCAATGTAAAGCGTTGTTTCAATAGTTCTATTATTAATAGAAATATTCTTGCTAAATCTTGATAACTCATCAAATGCGAACCAATTAAATCTACTAATATTTTTTATATCACAATTAAATATATTAAAATTATTATGTGTAGTTTCTTGTAATTTGCCAGAGAAAGCAACATCATATTTTTTTGGTAACTTCAAATTTATTTTGTAATTGGCAAACTCTAAAAATGGCTCAATAAATTGATGCAAAGGATAACTAAGAAATTGTCCATTCAAATAAGGAGAAATTGTAATATACCAATCTTCAAAATTATAAAAGTGGGCTTCCGTAAATAGTTTGTCCTTAGGTAATTTTATTTTATAGCTCACATTAATAAGTGCTGTCTCATTCCCTTTAATTCCCTTGGGAATATTAACTTTAACAAGCGTACTATCTATAAAATTCTTTTCAGTAAAGTTAATATATTCTAGCCCTATCACATTACCATTAATTTCAAACGAACTAATTATATATTTAAATTTTGAACTATTACCATTTGCTTCATTATTAGTTTTAGGTAAATTGAAAAACAAAGCATTGATAGTTGTGCTATCAATATTTTTCCACTCAATAATTTCTTTAACTAAAAATGAATTATTTTCTTCTAAATATTTAACATCAAATTCGTATGAGGTTCTTGATTCTGAAACAATTGGGGAAACAGTATTAGCTGACAGTTGGACATCTCTTTTTTCCAATTGCATATTATACTTTTCGGCAATAATAGTAATAACTGCAAGGGTAATTAGTAATAGTATTGAACTTAAAATTTTCATTTATTGAAATAACTCTATTTTCGAAAGACAACTTAAATAAATATCTCTTTTTCACAAAGGTTAATATTTAATTAAATATTAAAATGATTATTCATAATAGTGTCATTTATGCAAAAACACTTTATTTAAATTTGCAATTAAAAAAATAATATCCAATATTGGAAAGATTTTTTTTATTACTAACTCACAACAGGAACTAAACAAAAATGCAAAAAAATCGCGAACAATGGAACTCTAAAATTGGTTTTATTCTTGCCGCATCTGGCTCAGCAATTGGACTTGGCAACATCTGGAAATTCCCTTATATAGCAGGAGAAAATGGTGGTGCTGCATTTATTTTTATTTATTTAATTTGTATAGCAATTATTGGTTTGCCTGTTTTAATTGGCGAAATACTATTAGGACGCACTACACAAAGAAACCCTGTTGGAGCTTTTAGAAAATTAAGCAATTCTTCATTTTGGGCGTCAATTGGTGGGCTTGGTGTCTTAGCAGGATTTATAATTCTTTCCTTTTACACAGTTGTTGCTGGTTGGTCTTTGGGTTACATCTTTGAAGCAATAAGTGGAGTTTTTTACGATTTCAATAAAATTGAATCTGCAGGCATTCACTTTCAGACCTTAACTAATAACGTAACGTGGATAGTTGGTTTTACGGCAGCTTTTCTTTTACTTACAATGGCAATTGTATATGCTGGCGTTCAAAAAGGTATAGAGCGTGGAAGCAAAATAATGATGCCATTGTTATTTGTAATTTTAATTATTTTAATGATTAAAGGATTAACCATGCCTGGAGCAGAAAAAGGAGTTGCATTTCTTCTTGAACCTAATTGGGATAATGTTACAGGAGAAACCGTTTTACTTGCTCTTGGTCATGCATTTTTTACTTTAAGTCTTGGTATGGGTGCAATGATGACGTATGGAAGCTACATGAAACAAAGTAATAGTATAATGAGTTCATCATTACAAATAATTTTTCTTGATACAATAATTGCACTAATTGCTGGTGTGGCTATATTTACTGCTGTTTTTGCAACTGGGCAAAATCCATCAGAAGGTCCTGGATTAATTTTTTTAACTCTACCTGTAGTTTTTACTAAAATGACTGGTGGTTATATCTTTTCAATACTCTTCTTTTTACTCTTATCCATTGCTGCACTTACATCCTCTATATCGTTACTTGAAGTTGTGATTGCTTATTTTGTTGATGAAAAAAAATGGGATAGAAAAAAAGCTGTTCTTATTTTTGGCGGAGTTACTTTCCTGGTTGCGTTACCAAGTGCCCTCTCTTTTAATCTTATTAAAGATGTAACATTTTTTGGCCTAAATTATTTTGACATTGCAGACTATTTAGCCTCAAATATTTTACTGCCATTTGGTGGTTTATTTATTTCAATATTTATTGCATGGATTTGGGGTTTTGATAAAGTTTTTATTGAATTAAAAAAGGGTTCCGAAAGTTTATTCGAAAAGCATATTTGGGTAATTAACGCATGGAAAGTTTTTATTAAATATTTTGCTCCTGTATTAATTTTCTTAGTTCTACTTAGCAAACTAGGAATTTTAGATGTTATTTTTAAATAATAGAGTTTAGCTTATGAAAAAATCTACACTTGGTATCATCTCGTTATCAATTATTTTTTTAACCCTCATTATTGGTGGTGTTCCTTTCTTCGATACTGTCTGGTCGTTTCCTGGCAACTTTGAGTTTTTCCAAACATTTCCTACTGAAGAAATTCCTCTTGGTGTAATTCCATTAATGATAATTGTATTAATTGGTTCTGGAATATTTATAAGTTTCAAATTAAACTTTCCACAAGTAACGCATTTTATACACGGCATAAAAGTTACAATGGGAATTTATGATGACCCAAATGACGAAGGAGATTTAAACCACTTTAAAGCTTTATCCACCGCACTTTCGGCTACTGTTGGTATAGGAAATATTGCTGGAGTTGCTACAGCCCTTTACTATGGCGGACCTGGAGCAATATTCTGGATGTGGGTTACAGCCTTTTTTGGAACTGCACTTAAATTTGCCGAAAGCACACTTGGGCATAAGTATCGTGAAATACTTCCAGATGGCACAACTGCTGGCGGACCAATGTACACAATTGAAAAAGGTCTTGGTCCCAATTGGCGTTGGATGGCTGTTGCCTTTGCAAGTTTTGCTGTTATCTGTTCTTTTGCAACTGGTAATGCAATTCAATCTTTCACAGTTTCCGATCAAATTTATTCTGAAATTACTCAGCTTTTTGGCTCAACAACTTCTTTCACTTTAAAGCACCAAATTTATAATGGATTTGAAGTTTCACTTGCACAAGTTGTTAACGGCTTAGTCCTCTCTGCAATTGTTGGTGCTGTTATTATTGGTGGCATTAAACGCATTGGAAATGTTACTGGCTTTCTTGCTCCGTTTATGGCTGCATTTTATGTTTTAGCAGCATTTCTAATTCTCTTTGCATACATTGGTGAAATACTTCCGAGTTTAGGATTAATAATAGATATGGCTTTTAATCCTCCAGCAGAAATTTCAGGTGTAACAAGTGGAACTTTTCTTGTATTTATGAACACAATGCTTTGGGGCATTAAGCGTGGGCTTTATTCCAACGAAGCGGGGCAAGGTAGTGCTGCCATTGCTCACTCAACTGCAAAAACAAAGCACTCCGTTCGCGAAGGCTCTGTTGCAATGCTCGGACCATTTATTGATACAATTACAATTTGCACTTTAACTGGCTTAGTTATTATAACAACTGGTGCATGGCATCATACCGAGTTTTATGTTCAACGTATTGACCCTAATTTTGCTGGAGAGCTTTACAACTCATCCCTCTTAACTTCGCTTGCATTTAAGGAAGGTCTTAGTTGGCTTTTTGATTACGGCGATAAAATCATTACAATCGGAGTTCTTCTGTTTGCAATTTCAACAATGATTAGCTGGTCGTTCTACGGCGATAGAGCTACATATTACCTCTTTGGTAAAAAAATGATTCTTCCATACAAATGGCTTTTTATCCTTTTTGTATTTATTGGTGCAATAGCAGAACTTGAAGCTGTGTGGGCATTTGGTGATGCAGCACTGGGGTTTATGACATTCCCAAATTTGATTTCAATAATTTTACTCTCTCCAGTTCTACTTAAAGATATGAAGGAGTATTTCTCTAAAGAACATGTACCGTATAAGGATAAAAAATAGGGTTCTACCCTTATTGTTGTGGGTAAAGGTCTAAGTTCCCATGGAAAAATAGTATGGCACTTCTAAAATTCTTAAAAGTTCTATAACCTCTACCAACAGATTTCACTTCTTGAATTTTTCCATTTAA
>CAMZLW010000168.1 GCA_947311785.1 uncultured Ignavibacteriales bacterium
ATCTGTTGGGTTTATATCTTTCCCTTTAAAATGTTGCTTTTGTATAACTTTTTTCCAGGCAGGAGAAAGTCCATTCCACCATTCTCTATTGGTTGATTGTGCAGTTGAAATTTGGATTGCCCCTAGCAATAAAAATAAACTTAATAAATAACTGAAAATTGCTTTCATTTGAATGTGTTTAAGTTAAAAAACCCTATAATTTAATCTTGGTATCCAACAAGAGCTTCTAATGAACGCCCGTAACCATCATCAAAAGGTAAAACGGATGGGTAAAAATCATCAATAATATTGTCAGACCTTAAATAAAACCTTACTTCTGGGGCTGCATCACTATCAACAAATACCATAAATTCTAAAAGGTCTGAATTATAGTTTCCGTTAAAATAGAATAGTTTTTCTTGCACCTGAAAAGTAATAGGGAAAGAAGCCGCTTCGCTTATCCAAGAAGATTTATATTCTCGGAAACCACGATACCAAATTTCTAGTTTTATATCATGCCCAATATCTGTATTTGGCATCCAAATGGTAACTTTGTCAATTAAAATATTATTGGGCGAGTCTTTAATTATCATATCCATTGTGTATGTAGAAGTATCTCCACTGCACATTGCATTTAATGCTGTATGGTATGTTCCTGGTTCTTCATATACATGTACTGGATTGTTTACTATGGACGAGTCCCCATCGTCAAATACCCAAAGGTATGAAGTTGCAAATTTTGAGTAATTTTGGAATTCAACTTTTGCAGGAGCCCAAAGCTCATCTGTTGCTATTGCATAATCCCAATCAGCATAAGTTTGGGTTGAATCTTCAGTTAAATATAAGGCTATTGTTTTAGAATCTTCAACTTTATATTGTTTTATTTTTAAGTTAACTTGGTAAATGCCATCTTTTTCATAAATATGGATTGGTTCTTTATCATGAGATGTTGTTCCATCTCCAAAATCCCAAGTATATTCTAAATCTCTTGTCCTATGCTCTGCATCTGAATAAAAATACACAACATAGGGTGCGGAACAACTTGAAATACTGTCTTGTATTTCATGAATTTCAACATGTCCTTTACAATTTGACAAAAACATTAAAGATAGTACTGCAAAAAGTAATGTAAATAGACTTAAAAGTTTTTTTTGATAAGTAGTTTTCATAAGCTTAAGGTTTTGTGAGCATGTAAAGATACAAAAATTAAACCAATAGAAAGTAATTCCTAAAACAGAAAATACTTGTTAGAAAACAATTTTTATGCAAGTAGCACATTGCCAAATACATGAAGGTACAAAAGTAAAGCAGTGTTTATCTATGAGATATTTTTCATATGTCTCAATTATACATTAAACCGAATATTTAATATATCGCCGTCTTCAACAATGTATTTTTTTCCTTCAACGTAAAGTTTGCCTTTTTCTTTACATTTAATTTCTGAGCCTAGCTCTACAAAATCGTTATAGTGCATAACCTCAGCCCTAATAAAACCTTTTTGCAGGTCGCTATGAATTACACCTGCGGCTTCTGGTGCAGACATACCTTTTTTTAAAGTCCATGCATGAATTTCCTTTGGCCCAACGGTAAAAAATGTTTGAAGATTAAGCAAATCATAGGCAGCACGGATTAATTTATCAACACCGGGCTCACTTAATCCCATGTCGTTTAAAAATTCATTTCTCTCCTCCTCTGTTTCAAGTTCTGCAATATCAGCTTCCATAGCAGCAGCAATAGTTAGGATTTGTGTATTTTCATTTTTAAGTGCCTCTTCTACAGCTTCGGTATATTTGTTTCCATTAACTGCAGCATCTTCATCAACATTGCAAACATACATTACCGGTTTTATTGTTAACAGGTTAAGGTCTTTTACATATTTATAATCCTCTTCTTTTACATCTGCCGTTTTGGCTGGCAATAGGTTTTCAAGATGTTCTTTAAAAATAGTTAAAACTTCTATTCCTTTTATGGCTTCTTTATCATTTGCCCGTGCAATTTTTTCAAGTCTTGTTATTTTCTTTTCAACAGATTCTAAATCTTTTACTTGAAGTTCAAAATTAAGTAATTCTAAATCTCGAACCGGGTCAACAGATCCTTCAACATGAACTAAATTATCATCGTCAAAACATCTTAAAACATGAATTAGTGCATCTGTATTTCTTAAATCCCCTAAGAATTTATTTCCAGTTCCTTCGCCTTCACTTGCACCTTTTGCAATACCAGGAATATCAATAATATCAACTACTGTTGGAATTATTTTTTCTGATTGTTGGATTTTCAGGAGTTCTTGTAAGCGTTGGTCGGGTACTTTAACTGTTCCAAGGTTTGATTTATCTGTACTAAAACTGAAACTTGTAACTTCTGCTTTTGTTTCTGAAAAGCAATTAAATATAGTTGTTTTACCAATATTTGTTAATCCTATGATACCGCATTTTAATGCCATAATTATTATTTTTTTTATTTAGTGGGGCAAAAGTAATTATTTATTCTTAATCGTATAATTATTTAATGAGGCAATTATTCCATTTTACTTTCATGTTCTGGATTAATAAACTCGGTTTTATTTCGTGTTGAGAATTTTAGGTATGTAATGTTCATTCCTTGTTCTAAAAATTTTTTTTCATAATATGTTTTAATTTGTGTAAGTTCATTATCAATATCCAAACTATATAAATTGTCTGTAGAAAATATTGTTTCTAGATTATTAAGTTCAACAATTCTTTTGGTGAATTCGTGCATTAAAACAGAGTCCGTTTTTAAATTTATAGCCCCGTTTGTTTTAAGAATATTCGAATATATTTGAAGAAATCTGGCAGAAGTTAGTCGTTTTTTCAGTTTTTTCCTTTGTGGGTCTGGAAAAGTTATCCAAATTTCACTAAGTTCTCCTTTTTTAAAAAAAGAGTTTAAGAACTCTACTTTGTTTCGGATGAAAGCAACATTTTTCATTCCCTTTTCATGGGCAATTTTACTTCCTGTCCATAAACGAGGTCCTTTAATATCAATGCCAATATAGTTTTTATTTGGATTTTTTTCTGCAAGTGCAGTTGTGTAATCACCTTTTCCGCAGCCAACTTCTAAAATGATTGGATTGTCATTCTTAAAAAAAAAAGAATTCCATTTTCCTTTTAAATGAAAATCACCTTCAAACATTTCTTGTGCTGATGGTTGAAAAAGATGTGAAAAGGTTTCGTTTTCTGCAAATCGTTTGTGTTTGTTTTTTGCCATATAGTAATATTTTATCGTAATTATAATTGAGTTCACTCCTAAAAGTATAAAAAAAACGTGAAAAGACCTATTTAGTGTCGGCGTGAATTTGTTAATTAGTTGATTATAAGACAATAACATTGCTGCCATTTTGTAAAAATATTCACACCGACACTTTTTGGAGTGGACTCATAATTTGATTGTTAGAAATAGTTATTAAGAACAAGCTTCATAAAAACTAATTGCGAATATTTAATGATGTATTTAAAACTTCAATAAATTCTGATAAAATCATTGCTGTTGCCCCCCACAGTTCAAAATTATTAAAAATATAAAATGGGGCTGTAATTGTTTGCCCGTTTATTTCAAATGTTTTTGTTATGATATTTGTTCTTACAAGTTCATTAATGTTAACTGAATAAATTGTTTCAACCTCATCATCACTTTTAGTAAATCTAGGTTTTTTGTTTAATATTCCGACAACAGGTTGAACAAAATAATTACTTACAGGAATATAAATAGAGGATAATGTACCAACAATTTTAACTTTTGAGACTCCAATTTCTTCTTCGGTTTCGCGAAGTGCTGTTGCTTTTAAATT
The DNA here is from genome assembly GCA_947311785.1 of uncultured Ignavibacteriales bacterium. Taxonomy (GTDB): domain Bacteria; phylum Bacteroidota; class Ignavibacteria; order Ignavibacteriales; family Melioribacteraceae; genus 1-14-2-50-31-20. The sequence continues at coordinate 3,785 of CAMZLW010000168.1, forward strand.
CTCATCTTCTTCTTCAAATTTTCCTCCAGGAAATGCAATTTGCCCAGAATGCCTTCCTCCATCGTTTGCTCTTTTTATAAAAACGAGTTTATATTCATTATCAGATAAATATATTAACAATAAAACTGCACTTTTTTTAACGCCTTCTGGCATTGTAGAAACTTTATGTTGCCTGCCTTTTGGTGCCATTTGCTTTTGGGTTTCAAAGCCGGGTAAATCTTTTGACAATGCATTGCTTAATTTATTTGCAAAATTATTAAAATTCATATTTGGTATTTTTATTTAAAGTTTATGGTTTTTGCTGGGTCAATTTTAGAAACTAATAATGCAGGGAAAACTAAAACAATAGTGCTAATTATTAATGTCCCAATATTTAAAAGTGCGATATGGTATAAATTAAATTCAACAGGAACACTATCAACATAATATAGTTTTGGATCTAAAGGGATTATTTTATAATAATATTGGATATATAGAAGAATTGAAGCAATAATATTTCCCCAAAGCAGTCCTTTTATAATTAAAATTGCACCATTGTAAATAAATATTTTAATAATAGTGATATTGTTTGCACCCATCGATTTTAAAATACCAATCATGTTTGTGCGTTCTAAAATAACAGTAAACAATGCAGCAACCATGCTTAAAACAGCAACTATAATCATTAAAATTAGTATAACTTTTACGTTAATTTTTGAAAGCTCAAGCCATTGAACAATGAAAGCATTGTCTTTAATAAAATTACTTACTTGAAGCATTGAGCCATCGTCATTAACAACACTTGTAATCTCTTCTTCTACAAGATTAGTCATACTTTGAAGTTCATTAAAGTCATCAATAAAAATTTCAAAGCCTGTAATTTGGTCTTTATTCCAATTATTAATTTTTTGAATGTGTCTAATATCGCAAAAAACACCCATTTTATCCTGTTCTTCCATTCCTGTATTATATATTCCTGAAATAACAAATGCACGGGCTTTGGGTGGGTTTTGAATAAAATAAATAAAAACCTTATCGCCAAGTTTATAGTTTAATAAATCTGCAGTAGTTTTTGAAATTAGTATGTCATTTGTTTTTGTATCTGTTTTAACATTTGGCAAGTCTCCACTTATTAAGTGTTCTGTTAAAAAATCCCAATTATAATCTATACTTACTCCTTTTAAAACAACCCCATGAACTTCAGTTTTTGCTTTTATAATACCCAACTTTGTTGCAAAAACTTGTATGTGAGAAATGCCTTTGTTTAAAGTTATATTAGGATAAAAAGATTGGTTTGTACTTACAGGTTCTGCTTCGTAAGTATCATTAATATCTCTGTTTTTTATTGTTATATGTGCCTGAAAACCAACAAGTTTCCTGTATACCTCATTTTTAAAACCTGTAACGGTAGAAACGGTTATGAGCATAACTGCCATACCCAATGCAACAACACTTATTGCAATGCTAAGCACTGAATTTGACAATTTCTTTTTATTGTCTGAAGAAAACGTTATACGTTTTGCTATATATGCTGAAATGTTCAAGTTTTATATTGTTATTTCAGGTTAATAAATAATTAATTAGGCAAATGATATAATAGAAATATGTGAACAATCATTCCTATTATACTTAATCTAAAATAATATATGGTTTAATAGAAATATTAAATAGATTTTTTAATTTACAAAATTAGTTTTATTTTTTTGTTTTTATAAGTTTCATTTGTTTTATATAAAAGTTGGGTAATTTTTGTTTTCTTTATAAGGAAAAGAGTACCTACCAGAATATAACTAAAAAGAACCTGATGCATATTGAAGGGGGGTAGTTGAAGAAAGTCTGTTTTGTATCTATATCGAAGTTATGGTAGCCACCGTTTTGTATGTCGTTTTATGAATGTTTAAATTTTACTGCCCAAGTATTTTGCTTGCCTCTCTATTATTTAAACTTTCCAATAACTTAATAATATCTTTTTGTATGGTTTCAAACTTGGAAATATCTTTATTTCTATAAATAAAGACAATATTATAAAAGACTTTAAATCCCTTAATATTATTATAAAGAATAAATTTATTTAAGCGGTACGCCTCTCGAATTAACCGTTTTACCTTATTTCGATGTACTGCTAATTTAAAAACTTTTTTAGGAACACTAATGGCAAGCTTATGTTGTTTTTGCTTTATATCAATGCTTTTTACAAAACCCATTGTTATATGTTCAGAATAAAGAAATGTCCCATCTTTAAATATACGGGACATTTCTTTTTTGCTTTTTACCCTTTCTTCTTTAGAAAAAGTATATTTTGAACTTAACATTTATTTATTCTCTTTAATATATCTTTCAATAGCCATTGTCATTGAAGGATTTTCTTTTGTTGGAGCATTTATATTTAATTCCAAGCCAGCTTTTTTTACAGCATTTGCTGTTGTTTTCCCTAATGATGCAATTGCTTTCCCATTTTGAACAAAATCAGGAAAATTATCAAATAATGAAGTAATTCCAGCAGGACTAAAGAAAACAATTATGTCATACTTAATATCTGTAAGAGATGATAAATCTGCACTTACCGTTTCATACATTACAGCTTTTGTAAAACTAAAACCTTCTTTTTTCAACTTTTTTGAAATTGTTGTTTTGTGAACTTTTGCAACTGGCAATAAAAATTTTTCATTTTTGTGCCTTGTCATTATTCCCATTAACTCATCGAAAGTTTTCTCTGCAAAAAATATTTTTCGTTTTCTATAAGTAATGTACTTTTGTAAATAATATGCAATACTTTCTGTAACACAGAAGAATTTCATTGCAATTGGAATTGTAAGTCGCATTTCTTCAGCAAGTCTAAAGTAATTATCTACGGCAGATCTGCTTGTCATAATTACAGCAGAATGCTCAAGAAGATTTACTTTTTGTTGTCTAAATTCTTTTACTCCATGTCCTTTTACTTCAATAAATGGAATAAAATCAATATCAACATCAAACTTTTTTGCTAAATCAAAGTAAGGAGATTTTTCGTTTTGTGGTTTTGGTTGTGAAACTAAAATTTTTTTAATCTTCAAAACAAAAGAATTTAAGTTAGTATATAGATTAGAAAGAAACCTGTAATAATATAAATATTTTTATTATATATAATATAGGTATTATTTCAAGAGTGCAAAGGTACAAAAACATGTATAAAATATTTAACTGTTTGCTAATAATTATTTTAAATAAACGAAATATTTTTAATAAGTATATAACAACAAACATTATAATACCTATGTAAATAAATAATTTAGATACATTTGTATATGATACTAAAATTGTAATTGGGAGAAGAATTATTCCAAGTGTTTGAATAAAAGTGGTGATATTATGGTTGTATTTTATGCTTATTTCATCCTGTAAAAAGATTTTGCCTGAAATAAAATTTAAGATTTTACTTAATGTTATAAAAATTGTAAATAAAATTAAAAATAAAGGAATGATAAGCCAATAATATTCTGCTTTAATAGATGGCCCAAATTTTTGAAATAACTGAAAAGAAAATATTCCTCCAGAAATTAAAAAAATTATTAATAAGGCATAATATGAACGAGCTTTGCTTGTTTTGTGTTCTTTATATAAAATGTTTGAAGCCTGATAGTTTACACTTGAAAATAAAACAAGCTTAATGTAGCCACTATAATTATATCTTACAAAAGCAAGCAAAGCTAGGTTTATGATAAATGGTATGATTAGCCAATCTGAGTTCATACTTTGTAAGATAATTTAAAGTTAAGGGTGCAAAATTACTTATTTTTTGGTTTCTTTGTACTAACAATTAAAAATATCGAAAAACAAACAATGATAACAGATTATTTTAATATTGACGACTTGCTAACAGAAGAGCATAAACTCATAAGAAATTCTATAAAAAGTTGGGTTGATAAAGAGGTTATACCTTTTATTGATAAAGCAAATCATAAGCATGAAGCATTACATCATTTAACAAAACAAATGGGAGAGCTTGGAGCATTGGGATCTTTTATTCCTGAAAAATATGGAGGAGCTGGTTTAGATCAAATTGCATATGGAATAATTATGCAAGAACTTGAAAGAGGGGACACTGCAATTCGTTCAACAGCTTCTGTACAATCTTCTTTAGTAATGTACCCAATTTATGAATTTGGCAGCGAAGAACAAAAGTTAAAGTTTTTACCAAAACTAGCAACAGGAGAATTAGTTGGGGCTTTTGGTTTGACTGAGCCAAACCATGGGTCAGACCCTGGAAGTATGGAAAGTAAATTTACAGATGAGGGGGATTATTATTTGCTAAATGGTGCAAAAATGTGGATTACAAATGCTCCAATTTGCGATCTTGCTATTGTTTGGGCAAGAAATGAAGAGGGGAAAGTTAAAGGATTAATTGTTGAACGAGGAATGGAAGGTTTTACAAGCCCAGAAACACACAGGAAATGGTCTTTAAGAGCATCAGTAACAGGAGAGCTAGTGTTTGATAATGTTAAAATTCCTAAAGAAAACCTATTACCAAATATATCTGGGCTAAAAGGTCCAATGATGTGCTTAAATTCTGCAAGATATGGAATTGCGTGGGGAGCTATAGGTGCTGGTTTTGATTGCTTTAATACAGCATTACAATATTCACAAGAAAGGAAACAGTTTAAAAAACCAATTTCAAGCTTTCAACTTACTCAAAAAAAACTAGCAGAAATGTTAACAGAACTATCTTCTGCACAACTGATGGCACTAAGGGTTGGACAGTTAAAAAATGAGGAAAAAGCAACACCTTCACAAATATCAATGGTAAAAAGGAATAATGTTAATACAGCCCTAAAAGTTGCAAGAGAAAGTCGGCAAATCCTTGGTGCAATGGGTATTTCCGGAGATTATCCAATTATGCGACACATGATGAATTTGGAATCTGTAATAACTTATGAAGGAACGCATGATATACACTTATTAATTACAGGGCTGGATATTACAGGTATCCCTGCATTCAAATAAAATATTGTAAAAACTAAAATATGAAAAGAACTATAACCTTTATATCAATAATTTTTTTAAGCCTGTTATCAATATTTAGTTTTAATATATTAGACGATGGTGATGATTTTGAAATCGCAAAAAGCTTTGATATTTTTCATAATGTAATACGAGAAATTAGACTTTTTTACGTTGATGATGTAGATATTAGTAAACTAATTAATGAAAGCACAAGTGAGTTTCTTGCAAAACTTGACCCTTACACTGTTTTTTATCCGGAAGATAAAATTGAAGACTTTTCTTTTATGACAACAGGAGCTTATGGTGGAGTTGGTGCAATACTTGTTGATAAAGAAAATTCACTTTTGCTTGTGGAAATCTATAAAAACTCACCTGCCGACAAGTCTGGACTTAAAGTTGGAGATGAAATAGTTGCTGTAAATAATATTAATATTACAAATGACAATATCTTAGAAGTTAAAACTTTATTAAAAGGAGAACCAGAAAGTGATGTTAATATTTCAATAAAAAGACATGGTGTAAATAAATTTCTAAAAAAAACCATAACAAGAGAAAAAATTAAAATTGATAATATACCACATTCCGAAATTCTTAATGAAAAGTTTGCCTATGTAAAATTAAGTGTATTTAAAAATGGTGCAGCAAATGATATTCGTAAAAAATTATTAGAAATGAAATCAAAAAGAGAATTGCAAGGTGTGATTCTTGATTTGCGAGGAAACCCTGGAGGTCTTTTAAATGAAGCAGTTAATATAGTGAGTTTATTTGTAAAAAAAGGGAGTAATATTGTATATACAAAGGGGAAGGTTGCAAATTGGAACAATAGTTATAAAGCCCAAATTGAACCTTTGTTTCCCAACGTTCCTTTGGTTATTTTAATAAATAGTAATTCGGCATCAGCATCAGAAATTGTTGCTGGGGCAATTCAAGATTTAGATAGGGGTGTTATTATTGGACAACGATCATTTGGAAAAGGATTAGTGCAGGCAACTAGAAAATTAAGTTATAATACAAGAATAAAAATAACAACAGCAAAATATTATATTCCAAGTGGAAGGTGCATTCAGGCAATTGACTACTCACACAGAAATGAAGACGGAAGTGTAGGACATATTCCAGATTCTTTAATTTCTGAATTTAAAACACTGAGTGGCAGAAAGGTATATGATGGAGGAGGTATTAAACCTGATATTGAAATTGCATTAGATACGTTGAGTAGTTTTACAAAACAATTAATAAATAATAATTCAATTTTTGATTTTACTACGAAGTTTTATTATGAAAACAAATCTATTGATAGTGCTAACATTTTTAATATTACAACAAATATTTATAATGATTTTACAAACTACATTGAGAAAAAGAATATAAAAATCAGTTCAGAAAGTTATTATCTAGCAGGAGAGTTATTAAAGTCAGCAAAAAAAGATAAATTTTCAAAAGAAATAATATCGAAAATAAAATATCTTCAAAACACTTTAAATATAGATTTAAAAAGAAACATGAATTTATTTAAAAGTCAGATTAGTCCAATTCTTGAAAAGAGTATTATTGGAAGGTATTATTATAACAAAGGAAAAGTTATTTCTTCAATGAAATTTGATAAAGAATTAAATGAAGCAAAGAAAATATTAGAAAATAAACAGAAATATTCATTTATATTGTCTAGTAGTAAGAGTAAATAAGGCATATAGAAAATTTTATTCAATACGGAAGTTTCAATTTTGAACAATCTTTGCATTTTTTAAAAAAAATTATTATTTTTACATTTACAATTTGTATTAGTCTGAAATATATTTTTGTTTCCAGATAAGCCAAAAGTTATTAAGTATATAAAAAATTATATATGTACCCAGAAAAACTCCAAACAGAAAAAACACAAGATTTACCTGGTGTTACTTTTGATAAAGATTTGAACATTTTTGAAATGACAGGTCGTTCATTTCCTGCTGATGCAGATGCTTTTTATCAACCTTTATTACAATGGTTAGATGCTCATAAAAACACCAAACCTGAAAGTATGTCTTTTAACTTTAGCTTAGAATATTTCAACACAGCCTCTGCAAAAATGTTATTAGATTTATTTTTTAAATTAGAAGACATAAAAGAAGCTGGAACAGAAATTATTATAAAATGGAACTATCTTGATGATGACGAAGATATGTTAGAAGCAGGGGAAGAATTTGATGATATGATAGAGATAGACTTTGAATTTATTGAATATACTGAAGAAAATATTTAAAATATTTGACTTTAAAATTTTGGTCTGTAGTGTTTACATTGCAGACTTTTTTTTATATGTTAAAAAGAATGCTTTAAGCTTGAATACTTAAATAAAAAATTAATAGTTTTGAACAATTATTTAAAAATAAAAAACTAAAAAAAACAACAATATGTACGGAAAAATTAAAGATATTTTAACAACTGAATTACAGTCTATTAAAGATGCAGGGCTATATAAAAATGAAAGAATTATAAGTTCAGCACAAGATGCGGAAATTCACTTAACAACTGGCGAGTCTGTAATTAATTTTTGTGCAAACAACTATCTTGGCTTGTCTTCACATCCTAAAGTAATTGAGGCTGCAAAAAAAACTCTTGATACTCATGGTTACGGAATGTCATCTGTTAGGTTTATTTGTGGAACACAAGACATCCACAAAGAGCTTGAGAAAAAAATTGCAAACTTTTTTGGAATGGAAGGTACAATTTTATATGCTGCTGCTTTTGATGCAAATGGTGGCGTTTTTGAACCCTTGTTTACAAAAGAAGATGCAATCATTTCTGATGAATTAAATCACGCATCAATTATTGATGGTGTTCGCTTATGTAAAGCAGCACGCTACCGTTACAAGCACAGCAACATGAGCGATTTAGAAGAACAGTTAAAAGTTTCTCAGGCACAAAGGTTTAGAATAATTGTTACAGATGGCGTTTTTTCAATGGATGGAGATATTGCCAAATTGAATGAAATTTGTGATTTAGCCGATAAATATGATGCTCTTGTAATGGTTGATGATAGCCATGCATCTGGGTTTATTGGCAAAACAGGACGAGGCACGCATGAACATCATAACGTAATAAAAAGAGTTGACATTATTACAAGCACACTAGGAAAAGCCCTTGGGGGTGCAATGGGCGGCTTCACAACAGGTAAAAAAGAAATAATTGACATGTTACGTCAACGTTCACGACCATATTTATTTTCAAATTCTTTAGCACCTGTAATTACAGGAGCAGCATCACAAGTATTTGATTTGTTGGATTCGTCAACAGAACTTCGTGATAAATTAATGAATAATGCCGATTATTTTAGAAACAAAATGTTAGAAGCAGGATTTGATTTAAAGCCATCAGAATCTGCAATTATTGCTTTAATGCTTTATAATGCAAAACTTTCACAAGAATTTGCAGCAAAATTATTAGCTGAAGGAATTTATGTAATCGGATTTTATTACCCTGTAGTTGCAAAAGGTCAAGCAAGAATTAGAATTCAACTTTCGGCTGCACACACACAAGCACACCTAGATAAAGCAATAAATGCTTTTATTAAAATTGGAAAAGAATTTGATATTCTTGGAAAAAGCAAAGATGAGATTATTGATAAATATGGAGTGTAATTTTTTTTAATTAAGAAGATAAATTGCAACTTTAATTTATTGTTCTCAAACTAAACCAATGAAAATATATACCAAAACAGGAGATAAAGGAAAAACATCTCTTTTTAGTGGAGGAAGAGTTTTAAAATCTGATTTAAGAATTAAAGCTTATGGCTCTGTTGATGAGTTAAATTCATTTATAGGAATGTTATCTGCTTGTGAAATTAATCACATTTTTAAAGAAATATTAATAAAAATTCAACATAAACTCTATAATTTAGGTTCATTATTAGCTGTAAAAGGTAAAGTTACTTATAAACTTCCTGAAATTAAAGAAGAAGATGTACATTTTATTGAAACTGAGATTGATATACTTAATAAAAACTTGGATCCATTAAAGGAATTTATACTTCCAGGGGGAAATAAGCAAGTTGCACAATGCCATATATGCAGAACCGTTTGCAGACGAGCAGAAAGAGAACTTGTTGAACTTTCAATTAATGAAGATGTTGACTTGTTGCTAATACGGTACCTTAACCGTTTGTCTGATTTTTTATTTGTTTTGGCTCGTGCTATTTCAAAAGAATTAAATGCGGAAGAAATTGTTTGGAAAGCTTAAAAAGCTAAGTTTTTGAAAAAAACACTAAAAAGTTTTTTGTTTTATTAAATTTTATATATTTGCACTCCGAAAAAATTAAAATAAATTAACCAAACACACTTAAAATGTATTGGACTTTAGAATTAGCATCAAAATTAGAAGATGCACCATGGCCTGCAACAAAAGAAGAGCTTATTGACTTTGCAATACGTTCAGGCTCACCTTTAGAAGTTGTTGAAAACTTACAAGAAATTGAAGACGAAGGCGAAAGCTATGATAGCATTGAAGATATTTGGCCTGACTACCCGAGTAAAGATGACTTCTTTTTTAATGAAGACGAGTATTAAATTACTAACAAAACTAAAAAAGAGCGATTTTTAAAAATCGCTCTTTTTTTATACTAAAATTTAGCATATTTATTCACAATTTGAATTTGGGTCCAAGCGTATAGGTTTGTATTTCATCATTTTAGGAGCATTATCTACAGGTATCGTTAATTGGTCGGTAAATATATAATCATTACCTAATTTTACAGAAATTTTATAAGTTTTTCCCCATTTTGCAATAAAAATAAATCTTTTGTTTTTGTGGTTTGGTCTTACTTTATATGATTCTTGAGTTTCAGTATCTTTTATTGTAATAGAAACATTTGGAACGTCTTCTGAACATTTGGTAAAAACAGTTCCAACCATAACAGTTATATCCGATCTTTTTACAGAATCTAAAGTAATTAAAAACAAATCGTTATCTTTCTCATTTTTGTTTTTCTGAGAAGAATAATACGCCCTTTGTCCATCAGCTGTAGGCATGTAGAATACATCATTACCGACAGTATTTATTGGATAGCCAATGTTTTCTGCCTTTGTCCATGTACCAAATTCAGTTTTAGTTGCTTTGAAAATATCATAACCTCCAAGGTTTTCGTGTCCTTTAGAACTAAAATATAAGGTTTTGCCATCTGGGTGAATGTATGGCCCCTCCTCGTTATACTTTGTATTTACAGCGTTGCCAAGATTTCTTGCAGGTCCCCATGCTCCATTTCTTAATTTTTCAGAAACATAGATATCTAAACCTCCAAATCCACCAGGCCGGTCACTTGTAAAATATAAATATTTTCCATCGGCAGAAAGTGATGCGTGTGTTTCCCTATCTTCAGTATTAATATTTTCTCCTAATTTAACAGGCTTTCCCCATTCCCCCTTTTCAAAAGTGCTCATATATATACTTCCATAATCATCATCTTTATATATGAAAAGTTCTTGGCCATCAATAGATAGTCCAATTGAAGCTTCATGTTTTTCCGTATTAATATTTAAACCAATACTTTTTGGTTTTGTCCATTTACCATCTTTTTTTTCAGAAAAGAAAATATCTTCATTAAAGTTTCCATCGTCATCAATTTCTTCATCCCAACCATTTGGTCTTCGTGATGTAAAAATCAAGATTGATTCGTCGGCTGAAATAACTGGACTATGATCTTGATATTTTGAATTAATAGAATCGCCAAGATTTGTTATTGTAAAGTTAATTTTATTTTCAAATAAACGCTGCCCATGTTCACACTTAAGTATTTCTCTATCTACAATTGTAGTTAAAAGTTCATTTTTTTCTATTTCTTGTTTTAAATTAGACAACTCTTCTAAAGCGGCAACAAAAAGGTATGATGCTTTATAAGCTCTTGCTAACTGAAAAGCACTTTCAATATATTTTGATTTTGTTGATTTACTGTTTGATAAGTTTTTTGCTTTTTTAAAATATTTAATAGATTCCTTTTCTCTTCCTTTAGTATTTAATAATGCAAATCCCATTTTATAATTAAAATCGGCATCATTTGGGTTATCAATTAAGAAACGTTCATAAAAATCAATACTTTCAGCAAAAATATCACCATCAATAAAATCTTCGGTTAACTGTACCATTTCTAAATTATTTTTTTGAAATATTGTACAGCCTTCAATAAAGATAAATGAAAGAACGAGTAAACTAATTATTTTAAGTTTCATCACTTATTTAATTTGGTTATTTATCAGAACTAAACATTGGATCCCATGGTGGTAAAAGAATTGGTTTTTGGCTTAATATTTTTAATGTTTTTGCATCAATAAACTTTCTTAGCACAACAACTCTAAACATATACTCATCAAACCAGCGGTCTGTCATTGTTAAATATCCATTATGCCCCGAAGATTTTCCCCAACTATTTTCAAGTAACCATTTGGTAATTTTCTCATCTTTATCAACATCTGCACCTACTAAAGCCATTCCATGAGTTGATCCACTTTCATGAGATAAAATGCGTTCCTTCTTGTTCATATCAAATTTAACGCCAAAAAGTGAATTGTAATCATAATTTTCTGTGTCAAGCACACCTTTCTTACTATTAAGTTGCTTTCCCACATCGCAAGAAAAATACATTGCTTCATTATTTTGAATTGATTTTAATGCAAAAGGCTTAATTTCTTTTGCAGGTAGATTTATAAATTTCCAATTTCTGCCTTCAAGAACGTTTCTATCTTTATCAATCTCATAAAGCTTATAATATGGTCTTGTTGGGTCGTCCATTAGCATAACATAATCGTTAAAATTAAAATCCCCAATTATTTCTTTCATAAAAGATTTTGGTGTGTATTTTTTTAAAGGGTTTAAAGTTCCATCCTTACTTTTATATCTCCATTCAAATTCTGTTGGAGGTACTCCTAAATTAAGTGCTAGCATTCTATAAACTTCACCAAGCATTTCTATTTTATGGTTTCTTAAAATATCATCATCACCTTTAGTTGCACGTAGCCTAATCGCATCTTCACGAAGTTTTCTTTTAATTAAACGAACCATCATACTAGTGTTTTCGCTTGAATGTGTTTCTGGCATAACTTCCTTTGGTACAACACCATACTTATCGGCCAAATTTACAAACGAATTCCAAACACCTCCGTCTCCAACAACATTGCTAAATAGCCAATCAACTTTTCTATCATTAATTTTTAGGTTTCTTGTTTCTATGATTCCCTCAAGAAAAAGGTTCGATTTTTCAAAAATATCCCAAAAATAAAGATAGTTTGTTGAGTACTCAAAATTACTCAAATTAAATTTTGAAAGAGCTTTAGGGCGTAGAACATTTAAACTTGTAAACATCCAACATCTTCCTGATGATTTTTGGTCTGTTATGCCCTTAACATCAACTTTGTATTTAAACTCGTGGTCAAATTTATTTACATTTCCTCTGTTTAGTGCAAGACTCTTTATTTTATTATTTGAAATTGCATTTGTAAGAGCTTTCGTATTTATATCCCTCTCATTATAAGATGCTGTTATTTTTTTCATTTCTTTTTCAGAAATTCCTTTTTGTGCAAATACAGATATTGATAAAAATACTGCAATTATTATTGTTACTGTTTTATTCATTGTAAATGTGTTTATTATTTTTAAATATGTATAACCTCATCGTAAGCATCTGCGGCAGCTTCCATAATTGCCTCAGACATAGTAGGATGCGGATGAATTGTATTAATTATTTCATGTGCCTTTGTTCCCATTTTTTTTGCAAGAACAATTTCGGCAATCATTTCGGTAACGTTTAAACCTACCATATGTGCACCAAGTATTAAATCTGTTTTTGCATTGAAAATTAATTTTACAAATCCGTCTTGGTTTCCTGCCGAAGCTGCCTTGCCTGATGCACGGAAAGGAAATTTTCCAACTTTTAACTCGTACCCCTCTTTAATTGCCGCATCTTCGGTTAATCCAACTGAAGCAACTTCTGGTGTTGTGTATGTTGCTCCCGGAATATTGGTATAATCAATTGCTTCTGGATTTTTGCCTGCAATTTTTTCTACACAACAAATTCCTTCTGCGGATGCTACATGTGCAAGTGCTGGGCCATGCACAATATCTCCAATTGCATAAATTCCCTCTATATTTGTTTTGTAGAAGTTATCAACTTTAATTTTGCCTTTTTCAAGTTCAATTCCTACTTTTTCCAAACCAATGTTTTCAAGATTTGGAACAATTCCTACAGCAGACAAAACAATATCAGCCTCAAGCCGCAATTCTTTTCCTTTGGAACTTATTGTTGCAATACATTTATTATTTACAAGTACAACTTTTCCTACAGATGACTTTGTCATTACCTTAATTTTCAGCTTTTTAAGTGACCGTCCAAGTTGGCTAGAAACATCTTTATCTTCAACAGGAACTATACTTGGCATATATTCAACCAAAGTTACTTTTGTGCCTATTGCATTGTAAAAGTATGCAAGTTCTGTTCCTATTGCACCAGAACCGACAACTATCATACTTTCTGGTTGTTTTTGCAGTGTTAGTGCTTCTCTGTATCCGATGATGTGTTTGCCATCTTGTTTTAAATTCGGAAGTTCTTTTGAACGTGAGCCGGTTGCAAGAATTATATGCTCTGCTGTGAAATTTTCTTTTTTACCTTCAAGGGTAACTTCAACAGTTTTGTTTCCTGTAAGTTTACCAAAACCTTTAATATGTGTAATATTATTTTTCTTAAATAAATATTCTACACCTTTATTCATTTGTGCAGAAACCCCTCTGCTTCTTTCAATTATTTTTGAGAAGTTTGGTGTTACTCCTGAAATTTCAATGCCATAATTTTCTGAATGCTTAGCATATTCATAAACCTGTGCAGATTTTAATAAAGATTTTGTTGGAATACACCCCCAATTTAGGCAAATACCTCCGAGTTCTGCTCGTTCAACAACAGCAACTTTTAATCCTAGCTGCGATGCTCTTATTGCGGCTACGTAGCCTCCTGGCCCGCTTCCTATTACAATTATGTTGTAGTTCATTTTTATAGTTTTTTTTTAGAATGTTTTAAACTGCTTTCAGACTCAAATCCAAACTTTTAATTTGATGTGTTAATGCTCCAACTGAAATAAAATCCACACCACATTCGGCATAACCTCTTAATGTTTCCAAAGTTATTCCACCAGACGATTCTGTTTCATATTTACCATTAATTATTTTAACTGCTTTTTTAGTATCTTCAATTGTAAAGTTATCAAGCATAATTCTGTGAATATTTCCTGTTTCTAATACTTGTTGCAGTTCTTCAAAATTTCTTACTTCTACTTCAATTTTTATGTTTTTGTTTTTTGATTTCAAATAATCATTAACTTTTGTAATTGCTGGTTTTATTCCTCCTGCAAAATCAATATGGTTATCTTTTAGCATTACCATATCATAAAGTCCCATTCGGTGGTTTGTTCCTCCGCCAATTGCAACTGCAAGTTTTTCAATGTGGCGAAGTCCCGGTGTTGTTTTTCTGGTATCAAGTACTTTTGTTGGTAAATCTTTAATTAAATTAGCATAAACTGCTGTTTGCGTAGCAATTCCACTCATGCGTTGCATAAAGTTAAGAAGCAATCTTTCTGCTTGAAGTATTGAAATTACTTTTCCTGAAATAGTAAAAGCAATGTTACCAACTTTTATTTTTGTGCCGTCTTTTATAAAGATTTCCATTTTCATTTCAGGGTCAACTTTTTTAATTATTTCTTTTGTGAGTTCAACTCCTGCAATTATTCCGTCTTCTTTTACCAGAAGTTTAACTTTTCCTTCTTCATTTTCAGGAATACAAGATAAAGACGTATGGTCTCCATCACCAATATCTTCGACAATAGCTAAATCTATTAATTTGTTAATGTATTTATTATTCATACGATTTTTATGAGTTTAGTTTATTAAATTTTTCTGCAATTTTATTATTTATTTTATTGTAAATTTCATTAATATAATCAGGAAATGGTTCAAAAGAGGCTATTTCTGTTAAAGCAACAGTTTCGCCATTATAAACAAATGGCATTATTAGCATATTTCCAAGTGAGCTACTGCCTAAACCGGACACAACGTTTATGTATCCTTCTGGAATATCTTTAATTATTTTCATTTTTTTATTTAATACAACTTGCCCATTTATTCCAATACCTGTTTCAAAAATATTATTTTCTTTTTTTCCGTATAGTGCATAAGTTGCAACAACTTCAAATTTATTTGTTTTTACATTTTTTACATAAGTAATCCCCTGAACAACTCTAAATTCTTGAGCAAATTTGATTAACAAAGATTCTGCAAATTTATTAATGTATGAATGTTTTTCAATGTTTGACAATATTGACGAAATATGTTTTTCAGATAGTATTGTAGCACTTTTTTTTATATGCTCAATTGATTCTTTTTTTATATCTTCATTTATTTCTTCTTTGTTTTCTTTATAAATTATTTTTGTTGTTGTTGTTTTTGTAAAAACAAGCCCGAATAAGAATAATAAAGAAAAGGAAAGTCCTGCAAAAAGAAAATTTTTAGACATTTTAATACTTTCAACATCTAATTGCTTAAAAATAAAATACATAAAGACAACACTTACTATAAATAATAATGTTGCTAATACTTTTCTAATCAACTCTATATTCATTAGTTTAAACTTAATAAAAAATTTATAATTTCTTTTGAACTTAATATTTTATCAGGTTTTATCTCTTTAATTCCAGCATCAGGCATGGTTCTTACAACAGCATCTTCGGGGTTTTGAATAATAATTTTGCCACCATTTTCTTTTATATGCCTAAGACCTACAGCTCCATCTTTATTTGCACCAGAAAGCAATATACCAAGAACCTTATCTTTCAAAGATTTTCCAGCAGAACTAAAAGACAAATCAATAGATGGGCGTGAATGGTTAACAGCTTCTTCTATTGACAAAGCAAAAGTACTATCTGGTTCCAAAAACAAATGATAATTTGCGGGGGCAATATAAATTCTGTTTAATTCAATTTTTTCTTTATCAAATGGTTCTGATATTTCCATTTCAGATTTGGCAGACAGAGCCTCTTTAAAACCCTGTTTTATATGCCTTAATCTATGCAATACCAAAATAACAGCATAGGGAAAATTTTTGGGCAATGCGTCAACTATTTCGGTTATAATTTTGAAACTCCCAGCTGATCCTGCTATAACTATATATTTAATATTATTCACAATCTAAAAAAATATTTTTTTCCTAAATACATTAAAATTCTTGTCTGCTATTTTAAGTTTTTTTCCAATTTCACAGTCTATCTTTTCATTTGCACCAATTAAAAGGTATCCTCCTTTTTTAATACTATTTATGATTGTTTTGATAACTTTTTCTTGCAATTCTTTATTAAAATTTAACATCCTATTTCTAAAAATAACAATATCAATTTCTGTTAAATATTTATAATTAAAAAAATCACAAGTTTCATAAATAATTTCACCTTTAAAGTTATTTATTACAGAAATGCAATCTTTATTGCGATTAAAAACACCTTCAATATCTGTAGGCGGACTTAATAATTCAATATTTTTTGTTGAATTTTTTATATGTTTTTCTGTAAAACACCCTTTTTTTAAAATACTAATATGATTATCTGTTACACCTGTTACTATAATCTTTATCTTTTCTGAACTAAAATTATTTAATATAAACAACAATGAGAATAAGTCATTACCATCTGCTATATATGGAAAATGAATTGTTAATTTACCTCTGTTTGTATATTTAGGTAAAATTTTGTTTGTTAGGTAGTTCCACACTTCTGCATCTCTAAACAATTCAAATTGCTGTGCAAAAACAAAGTCTAAAAACTGCCCTACAATATTTGTAAATTTATTTATTTTATAGATAAAATCTGCCTCAGAATGAATACTGTTTATTTGCATAAACTGCTCGGTTCGTCTTAAAATAAAGCTATAAGCATATTTTGAAAAATCAAAACCACTAAGGCATTGAACTTCTTTTAGGATATGTTTTAATTCTAAATTTCGTAAATTTACTTCTGATACCATTTTAAACTAAATAATAGTTACATTTTAATATTTTGTTAATCAAGCCTTTTGTTTTTAAATTAAAATATTAGATATTTTTTTTTATATTTGTTTTTAATTAAAACGTAAATTTAAACAAAATAAAATAATATGCAATACCCTAAAAAAGTTGATTTGGGAGATATAACTGTAAGAGATGGTTTTCAACACGAGGAAATATTTATTCCAACAGCTGCAAAATTATGGTTATCAGAAGAATTAATACTTTCCGGTTACAAAAAAATTGAAGTTACTAATTTTGGAAATCCAAACGGAATGCCTCAATTTAGAGATTCTGATGAGTTAATGAAAAATATTAGAAACAGTAAAAAATTAAAAGATAAATTAGATGATGTAGAAATAACTGTTGTTACAATTAGAGAACGTGCAATAGAACGTGCAATACATGCAAAAAAAGAAGGTTGGGGGCCAGACAGGATATTACTAATGGTTTCAACAAGTGAAACTCATCAATTTAAAAACTCTGGACTAAGCCATGATGAATATTGGAAAATGAGTGAGAAATACATAAAAAAAGCTCATGATGCCGGTATTAAAGTTAATGGAACAGTAAGTACAATATGGGGATGCCCAATGGAAGGTCCTACAAAAATGGAAGATGCCGTAGAATTTACAAAAAGATGGTTAGATATTGGTGCAGATGACATTGAACATGCAGACCATGATGGTTCTGCTTCGCCAGATAGGGTTTACAAATATTATTCAATGCTGTTAGATGCTATTCCTGACTCATCCAAACACCTTGCCCACTTCCACACAACAAGAGGTTGGGGATTAGCAAATGTTTTGGCTGCACTACAAGCAGGAATTACACGCTTTGAATCTACTCTTGGAGGAATAGGAGGGCAACCTGCAAATTTTGTTAGTGGTGTTCCTGTTTCTGGCACAGGTAAATATTATTACAAAGACCCCAACGGTGTTGGTCTTGTTTCAACAGAAGATATGCTTGTTATGATGGATGAAATGGGTATTGAAACAGGAATTAATATTGATAGAATCTTAGAAATTGGAAATACTGTTGAAAAAATTGTTGGCAGAAGGCTTCGTTCTGAAAGTATAAAAATGGGTAGAATTCCTAAAAGTTTGTCAGGAAGAAAATAATATAATCTTATAATTTAGACCCTGTAAGGTTTTAAACCTCAGGTTCTTTTTCTTAAAAAAAATGGAGGAAAGAAAAAGTGGGATACTACTACATATAACATCATTACCTGGAAAATACGGGATTGGAACATTTGGAGAAGAAGCATATAAATTTATTGACTTCCTTTTTGAAACCAAGCAAACATACTGGCAAATATTGCCACTAGGACATACAAGCTTTGGAAACTCGCCATACTCTTCCTATTCTACTTTTGCAGGAAATCCTTTGCTTATTGATATTGACTCTTTACCGTTCTCTGAAAACACTTTGCAAACATCATTTCAACAAAAGGTAGATTACGAAAAGGTTAAAAAAGAAAAAATACCAGTGTTATATAAAATTGCAGAAAAGTTCTTAAACTCTGAAATTAATAAGTCTTTTTATGATGATTTTAAAAAAGAGCATAAATTTTGGCTTTCAGATTATGCATTTTTCATAGCTTTAAAAGATTTACACGACGAAAAACCTTTATCTTCATTTCCAAAAGATATAAGGGGAAGAAAAGACAAAACATTACAAGTATATCGTAAAAATTTGAAACAACAAATAGAACAAATTCAGGTAATTCAATTTTTTTTCTTTGAGCAATGGTTTAAACTTAAAAAATATGCCAATGAAAAAGGTGTAAAAATTATTGGAGATATTCCCTTTTATGTAGCAGGAGATAGTGCAGATGTGTGGGTAAATCCTGATATCTTTATGTTAGACGACAAGCACAAATCCACAAAAGTTGCAGGAGTTCCTCCCGATTATTTTTCAAAGACAGGACAATTGTGGGGAAATCCTGTTTACGATTGGAATAGTTGTAAAGAAACGAAGTATAAATGGTGGAAAGAGAGAATTAAAATAAACCTTAAAATGTTTGATTTTGTTCGTATTGATCATTTCAGGGCTTTTTCGGAATTTTGGGCAATACCTTTTGGAAATGAAACAGCAGAAAATGGAGAATGGTTAGCGGGGCCCGAAGATACATTTCTAGATGAGATACTTCAAGAAAAAAACAAAATAATAGCCGAAGATTTGGGAGAGTTATCAGTAGGAGTTGAACATATTTTAAAAAAATATGATTTGCCTGGTATGAAAATTCTACAATTTGCTTTTAATTCCGGAGCAACAAATCTGTTTTTACCTCACAATTACACAAAAAATTGTGTCGTTTATACAGGAACACATGATAACGACACATGTATTGGAGTTTATGAAAATTTTCAAGATTATGAAATAAAATTTTTTAATGATTATTGCGGTTCATTTGATGAGAATTTTGCATGGTTATTAATTAGAGTTGCTTGGGCTTCAGTTGCAAATACAGCAATTACACCTCTTCAAGATCTATTAAAACAAGGAAAAGAGAAAAGAATGAATATTCCTGGAACAATTGGGAATAATTGGGAATATCGATTTGAATTTATCGAAATAGAAGAATCCCATAAAATATTTTTAAAGAAAATAACAGAAATTTACGGAAGATGTTAATCTTAAAAGATACAAAAAATGCCATTAGACGATAGAGAAGCACATAAAATACAAAACATTATTTCTGAAAATGAAAAAAGTAAAAAAACAGAAGACTCAAATTCTTTTTTTTCAAACATGTCCAGCTTCTTTCATGGCATCTTTAATATTCATGAAGGCACGGACATAGCAGGAACAATTGAAACTATTAAAAAAGATATTGTTTTTAAAGGTAGAAGTATTTGGATATTAATTGCTTCTATTTTTATTGCATCTATCGGCTTAAACATGAACTCAACAGCTGTTGTAATAGGTGCAATGCTTATTTCTCCACTAATGGGACCAATTTTAGGTATAGGTTTATCAGTTGGAACTAATGACTGGAATACATTAAAACGTTCTGGTCGATTTTTTCTCATTGCAATTATAATCAGTATAATAAGCTCAACAATATATTTTCTTATAACACCTCTAAAAGAAATAAATTCTGAGCTATTTGCCAGAACACAACCAACACTATTAGATGTTTTAGTAGGTTTGTTTGGTGGAATGGCAGGAATAATTGCAGGTTCAAGCAAAGATAAAGCAAATGTTATTCCGGGAGTTGCAATTGCAACGGCACTAATGCCTCCCTTATGCACTGCCGGTTATGGTTTAGCAACTTGGCAAATGACATATTTCCTTGGAGCACTTTATCTCTTTTTTATAAATTCAGTATTTATTAGTGTTTCAACTTTTATCGTTGTAAAATATTTACGTTTTCCTGTTATGAACTATGTGAGTCCTGTTAAAGAAAAAAAAATTAGATTATACATAATACTTTTTGTTATAATAATAATACTTCCGAGTGCACAGATTTTTTGGAGTGTTATACAAAAATCAAGGTTTAACTTTAGGGTTGATAATTACATTGAAGAAAACTTCAATAAATATAAGTCAGATATTATTTATACCAACATTATATACTCCGATACAATTTCTTATATTGATATTTTTATGACAGATCAGGTATTATCGAAAGCTCAAATTAAAGATTATAAAGAAATGTTACCAGCTTACGGCTTATCAAGAAAAGGATCTGGGATTATTGTTACCGACTCAACTTGTCTAACAATTCATCAAGAAAAAAACAACATAGATACGCTCGTTCATAAAATAGACAATCTTGGCGAAGATATTCATAACAAACTACGTGTAGAAATACTTGAAGATATTTACAAAAAACAAGAAGGAATAATTCAGGGCAAAAATTCAAAAATTGAATTTCTTGAAAATCAGCTCATTAGGATTAAAAAAGACACATTCCCTTTGCAAAGTATAAAAAAGGAACTTGCCGTTCAATACCCTAAAATTAAACAATTTGCATTTGCTAAAACCATTCAGTTAAACTCTGTAAATATTTATGATACAATACCAACTATTCTTATTAGTTGGAAAAAAGGAACTTATAATAGTTACAGTAGAAAAAAATCAAAAACTTTAGAAAAATGGCTAAAAATTAGACTTAAATTAGATACTTTGCGTGTTGTTAAATACTAAAAAACTGCTCTAACACTAACTCCCCCAGAATGAATAACTTTGTTATCTTCCGATTTTCTACCGGAATAATTAAGTTCTAATTGTAAATATTTTGTTATTCGTTTAAACCACATTACAGACCAAACATAATTTTTGCCTGCTTTTAAACCTTCTAAAATTTCATACGAAACAGAAGTGTTATTTTTACCG
>CAMZLW010000169.1 GCA_947311785.1 uncultured Ignavibacteriales bacterium
AAATCTGTTGGTAGAGGTTATAGAACTTTTAAGAATTTTAGAAGTGCCATACTATTTTTCCATGGGAACTTAGACCTTTACCCACAACAATAAGGGTAGAACCAAATTACCTTTAGCTCTTGAACCAAATAGCACTATTTTTTCAATGTTTCTATTACAACAAACAGCTGAAACAATTAAATCTATTACGTCTTTTGGCAAACCAAATAATATATTATCCCTACTGCTCATCAAGGATGCTAATCATTTCTTTTTCCAAACCAACAAATTCAGAGAAGTATTTTTTTACAATATCAACAACACAGTTTTCAGCAACTTCTTTATCGTAAGTATGAGATGTGCTGTTTCTAGTCTCTATCATTTCTATCCAGACTTGCCCATCGTTTATTAAATCAATTTTAAAGCTCTCTTTAACGGCATCTCTTGAACCTCTAATTTTTATAGCACTTTGATATTCGAGGTAGTCTTTTAAAACTTTCCAAGCTAACTCATGAGTAAACTCAAATGCTTGAATCACTCCTTGTTTTTCAATTAAACTCAATTCTCTTTTGTTATATAGCTCAACGGCATCTTTTAGCTGACTAAGAGCAGATTGATAATTTGAAAATCTTTGAATCCATCTAATATCTTTCTCTTTTTTACTCATAAGAATCAAGTTTTTATTTAATTAAATTTAATAAATATTTACCATAGCTATTCTTTTTATAGACTTCTGCAATTTCCACAACTTGCTCTTTAGTAATCCAATTATTTTTATAAGCTATTTCTTCTATGCATGCAATTTGCAAACCTTGTCGTTTTTGAATTGTTTCAATAAAGCTAGATGCCTCGTGCATAGATTCAAATGTACCAGTATCAAACCATGCTTGTCCGCGACCAAAAAGTTCAACACTAAGTTTGTTTCTTTTTAGATACTCGTTATTTACAGATGTAATTTCTAACTCACCTCGGGCAGAGGGTTTTACATTTTTTGCAATTTCAACAACATCATTTGTATAGTAATAGAGACCGACTACGGCATGATTGCTTTTGGGTTCAGTTGGCTTTTCTTCTATTGATAGAACCTTTCCAGTTTCGTCAAACTCAACAACACCATATCTTTCAGGGTCATTTACGTGATAGCCAAACACAACAGCACTCTTTTCTTTCTTAACAGTTTTAACACTTCGTTTTAACATACCAGAAAGACCGTGTCCATAAAAAATATTATCTCCAAGAACCAACGCCACATTATCGTTGCCAATAAACTCTTCGCCAATAATAAATGCTTGAGCAAGTCCGTCGGGAGAGGGCTGTTCTGCATATTGCAACTTTAAACCAATTTTGCTTCCATCGCCAAATAATTCTTTAAACCTTGGCAAATCTTGGGGGGTAGAGATTATTAAAATTTCTCTAATTCCAGACAGCATTAAAATTGATAATGGATAATAAATTAATGGTTTATCAAAAATAGGCAACAGTTGCTTGCTAACCGTTTTTGTAAGTGGGTAAAGACGCGTGCCTGAACCACCGGCGAGGATAATACCTTTCATTCAAACCTCCGGTTTGCAAGTGGAAAGGATAAAGGAAAAAACTCCAAGGGAAAAGATAATCGATTCATCATACTAGTACCTCTTTAGACTTTTTGATACTTTAGAAAATATAGAACCAAGAATATTTTTTAATTCAAATGATTCATTTACATACTTTTTACAAACACTTTTATCTCCAAGTTCTAGAGCGTATATAACACGAAGCCAATAATTACTTTCTCTCATCTCTTTCAAAGCTATGCTAACCTTACTATTAAAATCAGCTTTTGATATTGCTCCTTGTGCTTCTTCATAATTTGCACCAGAAGATGAACTTGATTTTGTTAGTTGGTATTTCAGAATACGAGTTTCGCCATTGTTTTCAATAGTCCGTAAAAATTTAATAACATCAACTGTAAATTTAAACAATCTGTCAGAAAGATCATTTGAGCTTTTACTTTCCAGTTTATCCTTTTCCCTTTCTACTTGTCGGTGCCATATTGTTTTTTATAATATTTCTGATATTTTCCGCTCGTTACATTTTCTAACCATTTACTATTTTCAAGATACCAATCAACTGTTTTTTCAAGTCCCTCTTCAAACTGTAGAGATGGTTTCCAGCCAAGTTCGTTTTGTAGTTTAGATGAATCGATAGCGTATCTTAAATCATGCCCCGCACGGTCAACGATATATGTAATTAACTTTTCAGAAGCACCAAACCCTCGTCCAAGTTTTTTATCCATTACTTTACAGAGAGCTTTTATTAAATCAATATTTTTCCATTCGTTATTTCCACCAATATTGTAAGTTTCACCAATTTTACCTTTGTGATAAATTACATCAATAGCATTTGCATGGTCAACAACATAGAGCCAGTCTCTAACATTTATTCCTTCGCCGTAAACAGGAAGTGGCTTTTCTTGAATTATGTTATTTATAAATAATGGAATTAGTTTTTCTGGAAATTGATTCTGTCCGTAATTATTTGAACAATTTGAAATTACAGTTGGGAGTTTAAAAGTATCGTTATATGCTCTTACTAGATGGTCTGAACTTGCTTTTGATGCAGAGTACGGACTGTGTGGATCGTATGCAGTCTCTTCGGTAAAAAAGCCTTCATTACCCAACGAGCCATAAACTTCATCCGTGGAAATGTGATAAAATAATTTATTCTCAAAATTATCTTTCCAAATAAATTTAGCTGCGTTCAACAAATTTACAGTTCCAACAATATTTGTTTGAATAAATTCCATTGGGTTTGAAATAGAACGATCAACATGCGATTCGGCAGCAAGATGTATTATTCCATCAAATTGATGCTGTTCAAAAAGAGATTGAATGAATTCACTATTAACTATATCGCCCTTAAGAAAAGTGTAGTTGGGTTTATCCTCAACATCTTTTAAGTTTTCAAGATTACCAGCATAGGTAAGTTTATCAAGATTAAATATTTGATAGTTAGGATATTTATTTACAAATAGACGTACCACGTGTGAGCCTATAAACCCAGCACCGCCTGTTATTAGAATTTTCTTTTTAATATTCATGTGTTTCTACTTTGTTTATAAAGGGTCAGATTGAAATTAATATTTCACGTAATTATAGCTTCGCCAAGTGAGCCACAGAAAAAGGCTTAGTATTATTTGTCCGTTGTAATCAGCAAAACAAATATGATTACTATTTTAGTAATGATTTATCCGACAATAAAAACCATGAATAATCTTATGCTATTGCGAAAAAATCCAAACATTAAAATATGATAATTAATACAAAAAATGAATTTTTAAAATACGAATAATAGTGTTATTAATTCTGTGAGTTTCTCTAGTATTTTCTAAGTTTCATTTGCACAAAGGACATCCTTTTTTTAATTAATTTTTACTTTGGCTCCTTGGCAGGAAGCCCCACAAACTATTTCGTTGTAAAAAATGTTCTCAAGACCAAATCAACCAGCATTATGCAATAGAAAATTGTTAGTGCATAATCGTTCAACAGTTTTTAAATTTTTCGTCCAAGTGTAGAAACACCATTTGGGTGAAAAACAAAAAACCATACGGCTGGGTTAAACCCTCTATGTTTACTGGGTTTAATAGAATTTATTATTTCAGTTACTTATTCTAATGCATAATTTGGGTTTAACATTTACCGAAATCTTTGCAATAATTCTATTAACTTTCTAACAATAAAAAACATTATTAAAAATTTAAGGAAAAGCAAAAATGAAAAAACTAATATTTGTAACTCTATTAATTGCAATAGTTTCATTTGCAATTATTACAAGTTGTTCAAAAAGCGAAGCACATGTTCCTGTTGGCTTTGATAGAGCAATGATGGATACCACCGTTGCTCCACAAGATGATTTTTATCAATACGCCGTAGGTAAGTGGTTAAAAGAAAATCCAATTCCAGAAGACCAAACTCTTTGGGGCGGATTTGTAATTTTATACGAAGAGACAAACAACCAAGTAAAAGTAATAATTGATGAAGCCGTAAAAGAAGCCAAACCAAATCCTAAAAAGATAATAGAAAAAGTTGGGCTTTTTTATTCTGTTGGAATGGATACTACAAAAATTGAAGAACTTGGTTTAACCCCATTAAATAAGGAGTTGGCAAGAATTGAAGCTGTAAAAACTAAAACAGATTTGGTTAAAGAGATTGCACATATGTCGCAATATACCACTTCGCCATTGTTCTATTTTTACTCGTCTGTTGATGCAAAAAATAGTGATTACGAAATTGCTGGAATTTGGCAGGGCGGACTAGGGCTACCTGATAGAGATTATTATTTAAACGAAGATGGGCGCTCGAAAGAAATTCGCGAAAAATATATTTCTCATTTAACAAATATGTTCAATTTAATGGGATGCGATGTTTCGGAAAAACAAGCTACAACTGTTATGAACATCGAAACTGAGGTGGCAAAAGTTTCTAACACCCGCTTAGAAAACAGAAATCCTCAAACTACATATAATAAAATGAGTGTTTCAGAAATCTCCAAAGTTGCTCCAAATTTTGATTGGACCCTTTATTTATCGGAGATTGGTGCTGGTAAAGTTGATAGCATAAATGTAAATCAACCAAAATTTATTTCTGGAATTTCAGAATTGCTTAACAAAATTTCTATCAACGATTGGAAAGTATTTCTAAAATGGGACTTAGTTCGTTCAATGTCGCCATATTTAAGTAACAAATTTGTTGCAGAAAGATTCGATTTTGGTGGAAAATTTTTAAGCGGTCAAGAAGTTAACCGTCCACGCTGGAAGCGGGTTTTATCGGCAACCAACGGAGTGATGGGCGAAGCAATTGGTCAGCTTTATGTTGCAAAACACTTCCCTCCAGAAGCCAAAAGTAGAGCTACAAAAATTGTTGAATCTTTAAAGGTTTCAATGGGTGAAAGTATAAAAAACAACACGTGGATGACAGACGTTACAAAAAAAGAAGCACTTAAAAAGTTAGCTTCCTTTGGCGTAAAAATTGGATACACAGATAAGTGGCGTGATTACAGTGGTTTGGAGGTTACCGAAAATTATATCCAAAATATTATGAACTCAAATTATTTTGACCATCAAGAAATGTTATCAAAAATAGATAAGCCAGTTCGAGATTGGGAATGGGGAATGACACCACAAACTGTGAATGCTTACTACAGTCCTACACGAAATGAAATTGTGTTTCCTGCTGCAATTCTTCAATTTCCGTTTTACAACTACGAGCTTGATGATGCAATAAACTACGGTGCAATGGGTGCGGTTATCGGGCACGAAATAACCCACGGCTTTGATGACCAAGGCAAACAATACGATGCCGATGGAAATATCCGTGATTGGTGGACTGCAGAAGACACAAAGAACTTTGACGAACGTGTAAAAGTAATTATTAATCAGTTTGATGAATATGTTGCAATTGATACATTTCACGTTAATGGTGCATTAACACAAGGCGAAAACGTTGCTGATCTTGGTGGACTAACGGTTTCTTACAATGCTTTCAAAAAAACAGAACAATACAAAAGCGGAAAAATAATTGATGGCTTTACACCATCGCAAAGATTTTTTCTCGCGTGGGCTCAAGTTTGGAAAAATAATATTAGACCAGATGCACTTAAGTTAAGATTAAAAACTGATGTTCATTCACCTGGGAAAGAAAGAGTATTAGGACCATTAAGCAATTTGCCTGCATTCTTTGAAGCGTTTAATGTTAAAGAAGGTAATGCTATGAGAAGACCAAAAGATAAGTTGGTTAAAATTTGGTAATTGATAATTAACTAGTAACAATTTAAACCTCCTACGTTTTAATAACGTCGGAGGCTTTTTTATCAGCAATAACTAATATTTATCCAAAATTATTTGCCTACAAAAAATCCACATTGAAGAACCCCGCTAATTTCAGTATATTTGTAATTATAAATTTTTGAATTATTAAATAATCAGGAGATAAAAATGCCTATAGTATCACACGAAAAATATTGTGAAATGCTTGATAATGCGAAGAAAAATAAATTTGCATATCCAGCAATTAATGTAGTTTCAGAATCTTCAGCAAACGCTGTTCTTCTAGCATTAGCCGAAGCAAAATCAGATGGAATTATTCAAGTAAGTACAGGTGGTGGCGAGTTCGCATCTGGTCAAGCTGTTAAAGATGCAGCACTTGGTGCAATTTCAATTGCTCAACATGTTCATCTTGTTGCCGATAGATACGATATTAATATTGCACTTCACACAGACCATTGCCAAGCAAATAAAGTTGATTCATTTTTGCGTCCATTATTAGCTGAATCTAAAAAGAGAGTTGAAAAAGGTATGTTGCCATTGTTCCAATCGCATATGTTTGATGGCTCTGCTATTCCGTTGGAAGAAAATATGGATATTGCTGTTGGTCTTTTAAAAGAATGCAAAGACCTTGGAATTATTCTTGAAGTTGAAGCTGGCGTTGTTGGTGGCGAAGAAGATGGTGTAAACACAGAAGATACTCCAGCAGAAAAATTATATACAACCAACGAAGATATGATTTACGTGCATGAAAGATTATCAAAAGTGGAAGGTGCTCGTTTTATGTTTGCTGCAACTTTCGGAAATGTTCACGGTGTTTACAAACCAGGTAATGTTAAATTGCGTCCAACAGTTCTTAAAGACGGACAAGCTGCTGTTACTGCCAAGTATGGCGATGAAGCTTCTTTCGATTTAGTATTTCATGGTGGAAGTGGTTCTTCACTTGAAGAAATAAGAGAGACATTAGATTACGGTGTAATTAAAATGAATGTTGATACAGATACACAGTATGCATTTACTCGTCCTATAGCTGACCACATGATGAAAAATTATGATGGCGTTCTTAAAGTTGATGGTGAAGTTGGCGTTAAAAAAATGTATGACCCACGTGGCTATTTGAAAAAAGGTGAACTGGGAATTAAAAATCGAGTTCTTGAAGCTATTAAAGATTTACGTGCTGAGGGTACATCTCTTGGTGCTTAATTATTAACAGCATAAGCTAATTTGAAAGGTGTTCTATTCTGAACACCTTTTTTTTTACATTTTTTTTCTCTATTTTAACTTCACATTAATAAAATAAATTCTTCTTTTTCTCTTTAACCCAAATTCAGCATTAGAAAAGCACAAATGCTGAATCGCTCAAGTTGGAGTAAGGGATGACAACAATAATCCTTCAACCCAAAAGGTTATCAT
>CAMZLW010000170.1 GCA_947311785.1 uncultured Ignavibacteriales bacterium
AGATTCTCGTTGAGTCGATTCTAACAATTTATCATTTCGAAACTAAACTATAACTCATTTAGCAATAGTTTTATAGTCGATCTTTCTCGTTTTAGTTTTTTAGGAATTATTATTTGTTACTCGTTTTCAGAATATTTTTTATTGAATAACGATTATACAAAAGAGTTAAAAAGGAGAGTACCCTAATTAAAAATTATCAATAAAGAAGACGACATGCCCAGCCATATCTGTGTGCTGTCAACTTAATAAATTATTGATATTTAAATGTGGCTAAAGCCTATTAACTTTTTTCTTTAATCCGTTGCCTAAAGGCAACGGTAATTATCGTCACTTTTAAGCGACGACAAAAAGCCACACCAAAATGGGCTCTAGCCACAATTACTTGCTTAAGTTGACAGCATTGCTTAGCTGTAGTTAGGGTTGATAGCCTTTTGGGTTAAAATAAAAAGGCATCTTTGCGAGATGCCTAAATTTACCTTATTTCAAAAAGGATAGGTACAGTCATTTGAACCTTTACTGGTTTACCACGTTGCTTACCTGGTGAGAAGAGTGCATTCTTCACAGCATTCATTGCAACTTCGTCGCAACCACCACCAATACCCTTTTGTAATTCAACCTTAAACACATTTCCTTTTTCATCAATAAAAGATTTAACATATACTCTACCTTTAATTCCTGCACGAATTGCAAATTGTGGATATACAATTTTACTTTGGATACTTGCAATTCCTCCAATTGGCTTGGGCATTTCTTCAGCTATTGCAACAAATTCAGGAATAGGTTCAACCTCAACATCATTTGGTGGAGGCGGAGGTGGTGGAACTACTGCGTCAATTATTAAGTCCGTTGCTGCAATTTCAACATCATCTAAAATATCATCAGTTGGTGCCTCAATGGGAATTGGAGGTTTGGGTGGTGGTGGTAACTCATGAACAACAGGACCAGAAAAAGAACATACATCTATTATTCCTATTGATGGAGGCAAATCTAAAACTGTAATTTTGTTATCGGGAAAGAATTTAAATGCTAAAATTAATAGTGATAGAGAAATAATAAAACTGATTTGCAATACTCTGTAATACTTCCTTCTAATATCGTATTTAATGTTCTTGCTTAAAGCCATGATAACCTCACTTTTTTTATGATGAAATGATTGTTTGAAATAGCTTTAGGATTTGAACAAATAGTTATAACTTTTGTTCCGTAAAAATAAATTACAATTTTGGGAAGGATAAAAAAAAGGCATCTAAGTTAGACGCCTTAAAAATTTATTGTAATTTGAAAAGAACTGGAACAGTAACCTGAACCTTAACAGGCTTACCTCTCTGCTTGCCAGGAGAGAACATAACGCTATTTACAGCTTCCATAGCTGCTTCGTCACAACCAGCACCAATTCCACGAATTAGTTCAACTTTTGTAACTTTTCCACTTTCATCGACATAGGCTTTAACATAAACTCTACCTTGAACTCCAGCACGTTTTGCAATTTCGGGATAAACAATTTTTTTCTGAATTGCAGCAATACCGCCTATTGGCTCTGGCATTTGCTCTACTGCAACAAAGAAAACTGGTTCAACTTCTTCTTCCTCTTCTTTTGGAGGAGGTGGTGGAGGAGCAACTTCTGCCTCAACATCCAAATCTGTTGCCTCAATTTCAACGTCATCTAAAACATCATCAGTTGGTGCTTCAATAGGAATTGGAGGCTTTGGTGGTGGTGGTGGAGCTGTTTCTTGTTTTGTAGCTTCAACGTCTTCTGCAATAATTAACTCTTGAGGAGCATCTATCTCAATAACTTCTTGATTGAACTTTGGGAAAAATTTAAATGCCACAATTAACAAAGTTAATGAGATTATAAAACTAATTTCCCAATACCTTTGATACTTGCGTTTTAAGTCAACTTTTGGATTTTTTTTAAGAGCCACAACGACCTCCTTGTTTCACAAATTACGAACTGAAAGTTAAATAATGATTATTGTATTGTCAACTTTCTTACTTAATTTTTAACACATATTTAATATTTAAGTTTATGTTTTAGCTGTGCCACACCGCTATTATGCAGTTACTACTTGTTCAATTGTAGAAAACAAAAAAAACAATTGCACAATCGTGGAGTTAAAAAAAAGGATGTCAAGCGACATCCTTTTTTAGTAAACATTGCTACTTATTTAATTCCAGCAATTTTTTCTAACATATCTGTAGTTAAAGATTTTGGTCTTTCAAGCGGATAGCCCAATCCTCTATCCCAAATAATGTTTGCAAGAACACCAATTGCTCTACCAACACCAAACATAACAGTATAAAAATCGTATTCTTTTACTCCATAATACCATTGGATAACACCAGATTGTGCGTCAACATTTGGCCAAGGATTTTTAGCTTTGCCTTGCTCTCTTAAGATATCTGGAGTAACTCGGTAAAGAACATCAACATATTTGAACAAAGGATAATCTGGTAAATTTTCAAGACAGAATTCTCGCTGTGCTTGGTAGCGTGGGTCAGTTTTTCTTAGAACTGCGTGCCCGTATCCAGGAATTACTTGACCAGAATTTAATGTATCCCAAACAAATTTTTTCATTTCTTCTTCTGTAGGAATATTATTTTCGCCACCCATTTTATCCATTACGCCTTGCATCCATCTTAGAACTTCTTGATTTGCTAAGCCATGTAACGGACCAGCAAGACCATCTAACATTGCAGAAGTTGAGTAATAAACATCCGAAAGAGCAGAAGCTACTAAATGACCAGTGTGGGCACTAACATTTCCACTTTCGTGATCTGAATGAAGTAAAAAATACAAACGTGCAACATCATCGTAAGGAGTATCAATGCCCATCATGTGTGCAAAATCGCCACCCATATCTAAATCAGGATTTGAAGCTATAATATCTCCACCTTTATATTTATGGCGGTAAATAAAAGCTGCAATCTCTGGAAGTTTTGCTAAAAGATTCATTGCATCTTCGTACGTTGGTTTCCAATAATCCATTTTATTCAAGCCAGCATTGTATTCCTTTACAAAAAGAGATTCTTTTTGCAGAGTAACAACCGCTGCAGAAAACATAGCCATTGGATGAGAATCTTCGGGCATTGCTCGTAAAACATCAAAAACATATTGAGGAACTTTTTTGCGAGCTTTAAATTCTTCAGCAACAGATTTTACATCTTCTTCTGTTGGAACATCTCCAGTTAGCAACAGATAGAAAAATCCTTCAACGTATGGCATTTTTCCACCAGGAACTTTTGGTAAAGCTGCTAAGGTTTCAGGAATTGTATTACCCCTAAAGCGAATTCCTTCCATAGGATCGAGATACGAGATATCTGTAACAAGAGATTTTACACTACGCATACCGCCTATTGCTTGCGCCATTGTAACTTCGCCAACTTTTGTGTCGCCATACTCTTTTAGTAAGCGGACTGTCCTTGGGCGATGCTCCTCAATTTTTGCACCTAATTTTTCTTTTAAGTTCGACATAGAAGCCTCCTCAATTAATAATTTAATAAATAAGTTTAATAAACATTTTGTAAATCAATTTTTTGAGCTACATCCTTGCCACTTTTAACCGCACCTTCAATTGTTGCTGGTAATTTTGTGTTAGTCCAATCGCCAGCAAAAAATAGATTTGAAAATAAATTTGGGACAGATTTACGTTCTTTAAGTGAACCAAGGTCAGGTATAAATGTAGCATTCTTCTCTTTTAGCACTATGTAATCTTCAATTACTATATTAGTTAATATAGTAAAATATTTTTTTAATTCCGAGAAAACTATTTTAACAACCTCATTTTTTTTTAGGGTAACAAGTTTAGTGGCATTACTTTTTAAAAAAGAGAGATGAGTTCCATTGTTAAATACCCAATCAAATTCACTTCCTATAAGATTATACATTTTTTCAGTTAAAGGATTATCGCTCAACCACACGTGAACAGTAACTATGGGGGCATACTCAAGTTTTGGAAAAGTTAAAGATTCATTGGAATTTCGAAATTGGATTTTTCTAAAATTCTGCTGTGGAATTGCTGAAACTAGAATGTCAAAATTTTTGATTTTTCGTTTGTTGGTTTCAACTTCAATAACTTTTTCATCGTTGGAAATAATTGAAATTACACGCTCGGATGTTGAAATACTTACTCCATTCAATTCCAATTTTTCTACTGCTGGATTTATTAAAGCACTACTTAAATCAACTTTTGGAATTACAATATTTGAACTGCGCTTATTGGTGAAAAAAATAATTTTCATCATATCAATAAACATTTTCGATGAAGCAATTTTGGTTGATGTGTTCATCGTGCTTACAACAAGACTTTCCCAAAACTTTTGAATTACAGCATCGGATTGATTATTCATTCTTAAAAACTGATAAACAGTTTTATCTTCGTAGCTATTGGTTTTAACAAATTTAATTTTTATAAAAAGTTTTAAAATCGCAAATCTATCTTTAATTTTAAGAACTTTAAAACTCATCAATCCAATTAAATTATTTAATGGATATAGATATTTAGGAATTTTAAATTTTAACAACTCTCTTTTGTCGTTAATGTAGTTGATTGATAATGAATCTTGAAATTCAAAAAGTTCACGAGAGCCAATGATATCAATGTATTCAAGAGTATTGCTGTAACACTCCATTAAAATATGCTGACCGTTGTCCACCTTTATTCCATTATAATCAAACGAATAAGTTCTACCGCCGAGCTTTGGAGATGATTCTAAAATTTCTACATTATATTTATCATTGGAAAGGAAAAGTGCAGAAGAAAGCCCCGCTAAACCACCACCAATAATTAAGATTTTTTTCATTGATTTCTATGTCTTTAGATGTAGTATAAAAAGCATCAAAGGTAAAGCAATCCATTTCAAGTTATCTTCTTCTCTTAACTTTAGGCACTTATAACTTTTAACTTTACACTTTTTAATAAACTAAGTTGTATTTTGTCCAAACAGCAACAGCAATAACGGCTTTTTCTGCTTTTCCAACTTTAATGTTTTCTTCAAAAATGTTAAAGTTTTTCGCTTCCATTTTTTTAAGAAGATTGAAATAAATATGTTGCATTGCTCTTGCAGCAAATAGTTTTGGTTTATCCGATATATCCAATGCCCTATTGGCTTTTGCAAAATACTCTTTTGCTCTGTTAGCTTCAAACCGCATTAGCTGAACAAAATTTTCGTTATAAACATTTGCAAATAATTCTTCTTCGGAGTAATGGAATTTTTTTAAATCTTCTAGAGGCAAATAAATTCTTCCAATACTTGCATCCTTTTTTATGTCTCGCAAAATGTTAGTAATCTGCAAAGCCAAGCCAAGATTGATAGCAAATTTACGAGTGGAAATATTTTTATATCCAAATATTTCTATGCTCATTAACCCAACAGTAGCGGCAACACGATAGCAATACTGAATTAAATCATTCATTGTTGAGTATCTACTTTGCTGAATATCCATTTCCATTCCTTTTATTAACTCAAAGAATGGCTCAATTGGAATGTTGAATTGTTTAATGGTGGTGGACAAACTATTTAATAGTGGAAGCTCGGATTTGCCAGTAAGGCTTTGCTCTAGCTCAATTCTCCACTTTCTTAAATTTTCATATTTTATTTCATCGGAAAAATTATTTTCGTCAACAATGTCATCAGTTTCACGACAGAATGCGTAAAGAGTAGTCATAGCCTCACGTTTATTTGCAGGCAACAAATTAAAAGCATAATAGAAACTGCTTTTACTCTTCTTTGATATTTCTTTTGCTTGTTGATTCATACAATTGGTATTACTTTATTTTTATGTTGAAAAGAATTTTAACTAAATCAGTCTTCGAAAATTTTGGTCGTGAATTTAAAACATCGTAATTAATATTTTCAATCTTTTTAAGAATTCCTTCACCACCATTTATTGTCCATCTTATTTGTTGCCTTAATCTGAATGGCAAAAATGGTAAAAGTTTTTTCCCTTCATAAAAATAGTTAAAAGCATTATTAACCTCAGCTTTCATAAGGTTAATAAAGTTACTATTTATTTTTTCTAAATGAAATGTGTTTTCTGCTACACCAAACTTTTCCATTTCTTCAGTGGGTATATAAATTCTTTCAATTTTATAATCTCGTGCAACATCTTGAAGAAAATTTGTTAATTGCAAAGCTGTGCAAATTTTATCGGAATATTTTTTAGCATCGTCATCATATATTCCGTTAAGTTCTAAAATAATTCTGCCAACTGGATTTGCTGAGTGTTTACAGTAGTTTAATAATTCATCATGTGTTAAATATCGTTTTTTAGCTACATCTTGCTTGAATGCAATTAGCAAATTTGAGAAGTTTTCTGGATTAAGTTTTTTAGTAATAATTGAATTAGCAAGTGCATTCCAAAATGGATTTATACTTTTGCCATTTAGCGATTGATTTAGTGATAATTCAAATTCATTTAAAAGTTCAATCCTTTTATCTGAAGTGAAATCTCCTTCGTCAGCAATGTCATCTGCTTGTCGTGCAAACTGATAAACAACAGCAACATGCTTGTAAAGTTTTTTAGGAATTAAAAAAGAGAGGACAGGAAAATTTTCATAGTGCGATTTTGCAAAAATAATTGCATCAGAATACCCTGACTCTATATCATAATCTTGTTTCAAACTAATCAATTATTTCTACTGCTTCGTGCGAGTTGGAATCAGAAATGTTATACTTATTAAATAAAACTATAGTTGTATCTCTTTCACTATTAAATGTTTTGGGAAGATCTCTCATCTGTATTATGTCGTACAATGCACCGCTTTCACAATCCTCCGAATAAAGTCTTGGGCTTCCCATTTCGTATATTGAACTTTTGCAAAATGCTGCTGTAACAACATCTCCGCTTGCAGGAAGCACAAAATCTTCGGCCTCAAGTTCAAGCTTCTCATAAGTTTCACGCATAAATTGTGCCCAAATAGGCATAGCAGCCTTTGCACCTTGCCCATAGGCTCCTGTAAAAGCAACACGCTGATCGTCAAATCCTACCCAAACACCAGCAGTAAGTTGTGGAGTGAAACCCATAAACCATGCATCTTTAAAATTGCTATTAGTTCCTGTTTTTCCTGCACAAGGTTTGCGGAAATTATATATACTTCTTATTCCTCTCGCTGTTCCCTTGTTTGCAACTGTTTGTAACAAGCTTGTAATCATATATGCAGTTTCTTCTGAAATTGCTTCGTGACTTTGTGGAGCAAAAGCTTTAATAAGTATTCCATCTTTGTCTTCTATTTTCAAAATAGCTAGTGGCTCGTTGTAAACACCGTTATTGGCAATAGTTCCATATACACTAGCTAATTCAATAGGAATAACCTCAGAAGCCCCAAGTGATATAGCAGGAAACACATTTAATTTATACTTTATTCCCATTTTATTTGCATACCTTTTTACTTTGTAAAGAGGTACATGCCCTTCTATTACAAGACGTGCAGCTATTAAGTTAACTGAATTCTTAATTCCTTCACGGAGTGTTAAAAACCCTCCAATATTGCTTTTTACAAAATTATTTGGCGACCATCCGTTATAATCGAAAGGTTGATTTAAAATTGGATAGGCAGGATAAAGACCATTATCTAGAGCAACAGTATAAATAATTGGCTTAAAAGAAGAACCTGGTTGTCGTTTAATTTGAGTAACATGATTTATTCCACGCCCCCCTTCAATATCTCTTCCACCAACCATAGCACGGATATCGCCAGTTTTAGAATCTAAAACTATAAATCCAACTTCTATAGTCTGTGCTACTTTTTGAACTGAATCGACGAAAGCAACATTTTTTTTAAGTGACGCAAGAATTTCTTTCTTCTCTTCCAAAGATTTAGCATTTCTGTACGATGCCCTTTTTTTAATAGCTCTTGTTAACAAATCATCTAAAGTTTTTCTGTTTTTTATTTTTCGCCAATTCCAATGTTTATCAAACCTTTTTTGGAAACCATCTAAGTGAGCCTTAACAACTTGGTTAGCTATCTTTTGCATTCTAGTATCTAACGATGTATAAATTGTAAGTCCATCTTCGTATAAATCGAACCCATATTTCTCTGACATTTCTTCCATCTGCTTACGCACATACTCAATGTAATGCGGAGCAATTGAACTTTTATACCTTGCACGCGATTCTTTAATAGATACTTCAATAGGAAGTTCAGAAAGTGCCCGGTATTTTTTTTCGGTGATATAACCATCTTCCCACATTTCGTGCATAACAAGATTTCTACGCCTAAGCGAATTATTGTATCGCCTTTGTGGATCGTAAATAACAGAAGACTTGAGCAACGCAACTAAAACTGCAGATTCTGGAATTGATAATTCTTGCACTTCCTTATTGAAAAAAATTCGAGCCGCCATTGATATGCCGTACGCACCACGCC
The DNA here is from genome assembly GCA_947311785.1 of uncultured Ignavibacteriales bacterium. GTDB lineage: Bacteria > Bacteroidota > Ignavibacteria > Ignavibacteriales > Melioribacteraceae > 1-14-2-50-31-20. The sequence goes on from CAMZLW010000170.1 coordinate 8,367, forward strand.
CAAAATAGGATATATTAAAATACATCTCCAATATTTCATCTTTTGTATATGTTTGTTCAATTTGAACTGCAGTTATTGCTTCTCTTATTTTTCGCGTAATAGTTTCAAAAAAGTTTTCGTTACTAACCTTAAACTCGTAAAGATTTTTTGATAACTGTTGCGTAATTGTGCTACCCCCTTGCCTTTTTCCTAGCACAATTGTTTTTATAATACCTTTAACTACTCTTTCTAAATCAACCCCCCAATGCTCTCTGAACTTTTTATCTTCAGTTGCAATTAATGCATCAATTAAATGCTTTGGTATAGAATCTATTCGTGTTTCAACACGGCTCTCTCTAAAAAATCTTCCAATCTCAACACCATCAGAACTGTAAACTACAGAGGATAAGCTTTGCTTAGGATTTTCTAATTGCTCCAACGAAGGAAGTCCATCGGTTACATGCTTGTAAAAAAAGAATCCTCCAATTATAATAACGAGAAATAGAAAAATAAAAAGCGACCAGAAAAATCCTTTAAGCTTCGATTTTTTCTTTGGATATATCTTTACTGATTTTTTTGCCATTCTATTTATAATCCTTTATCTCAAATTTTCCGTTTTCATAAATACCATACACTGGTTGCTCTAACCAAGTTCCCAGGTTTGCATAAATTTTACTATTAAATTTTTCTATTCTCGTTTGATGTGTATGCCCTAAGATTACGAAATCAAATCCTTCTTCAAATTTAGTTTTAGCAAATTCAAATAGTCCATCTCCCTCGCCGTAGTCTTTAGAACCAGTATGGTTACGGCTAGTTTTACTTGTCCCTTTTGCAATTTTAATTCCAAGATTTGGATGAATTAATGAATATAGATTCTGTGCAATTTTACTTCTAAATATTTTTTTAAGAACTAAATATCCAAAATCATTTTTCACTAAACCATCGCCATGCCCTAAATAGAATTTATTATCATCTAATTCAATTTCAATTTCGGCTTGGTAAAGGTAAACTCCAACCTCTTTTTCAAAAAAATCATAATGCATAAAATCGTGATTACCAATGAGGTAATGAATTTTTGTTCCACTTCTCACTAAATCGTTTAGAGCAGTAAACGTGCGGAAGTATCCCTTTTGCATCACTCTCTTATATTCGAACCAGTAGTCAAATAAATCTCCAAGAATATATAATTCCCTTGCAGAATCTTGAATTGAATAAAGAAATTCAACAAACTTCAATTCTCTCTCGTCCTCTTCCCTTTTATTAAGAAGTCCGAAATGAATATCTGAAATAAAGTAATAACTATTTTTCAATTTACCTTTGGAGTTTTTATTACAACTTACAAATTTATCATAATTTTAGATAAAAAATAAGAGGGTTTAACAAAACTTAATTTGGTTCTACCCTTATTGTTGTGGGTAAAGGTCTAAGTTCCCATGGAAAAATAGTATGGCACTTCTAAAATTCTTAAAAGTTCTATAACCTCTACCAACAGAT
>CAMZLW010000171.1 GCA_947311785.1 uncultured Ignavibacteriales bacterium
ATCCCTAACTCCAGCTAAGGCGGGGCAGGTCGTCTTATGCATTGATAATTCTTAATCTGGGTCTTGTTCTTTCCAATCCTATTGCATAATCGGGGTTAAATACAAAAATATTTTAATAAGGCATATTTCTTTTTAATCTTTCTGCTTCGGTCATTTTATAAATTTTTCTTAATACAACTTCGTCATCATTACTAAATTCAACATTTCTTCTGCTCATAACAATTTTTGCAACTTCAATAGCTTTATCAATATTAAAAGTGGTTGGCAACTCGGCACCGCCCCACGAGAATGATGGAATATATTTATTCTGAAACCCAGAGCCAAACACATTTGCCGAAACTCCAACAACTGTTCCAGTATTAAACATTGTATCAATTCCGCACTTTGAATGGTCGCCCATAGTTAAGCCAGCCATAACCTCGCCAGTATCAATTTCAACATCGTTAATTGTTACTTTTACATTTCCGTAATTATTTTTCAAATCGCTATTGTTTGTGCCTGCTCCAAGATTAACCCACGAGCCAAGATAGGCGTGCCCTAAAAATCCGTTATGTTGTTTGTTGGAATAAGAATGAAGAATCGATTCTCCAATTTCACCACTAATTTTGCAGACGGGTCCAATTGTAGTTTCGCCGTAAATTTTTGCTCCAATTTTTATAAGTGCTTTTTCGCAAACTGCTGTTGGACCTTGTATAACTGTGTTTGGATAAACAGTAGCGTCTTTATCAATAAAAATTGGTCCTTCCTCTGCATCTAGTATTGCCCCTGGTTTTATAATAGCCCCCTTACCAATAAAGATATCATTTTTGTTAAGCATATGAACACCTTCATATACTTTTCCTAAAATTTGCTCTTCGTTTCTATTTACCAAAAGTTCAAAATCTTGTTTAATTTGTTTACCATTACTATGAACTAAATTCCATGGATAGTGAATAATATCGGCATCAATTTCTTTTTGTGGAAGATGCTCAAATAACGATAAAGTTATTACTGAAGACAAATTGTTTTTAACTATTTCAAGATTATCGACAGAAAGTAAGGTTGCAACTAATTTATTATCTTTTACAAAAACTTCATCCATCGAAATGTTTTTGAGCTCATCAAATAACTTGTCGTCAATAGCTACACTTCCATTTATAAGCAAACAAGTTTCAATGGATGGACCTAGTTTGTTCATTCTTTCTGAAGGCATTGTTCTGCCAACGTATCCTTTTAGATAGTCCCTAAAGTGGAGCAGTATCGTTTTGTTTGGAAATCTTTTTTCAATCTTTTCGTGTAATGTTAATACTCCGCATCGTAAATCGCATACAGGTCTTGTGTAAGTAAGTGGAAATAGATTGCTGTGAAATTCATCTTCAAAAATTAAGATTGTATTAAACATTTATTATTCCTTCATTAAATTTTGATACAAGCAAAAATACAAAATTTATTAGAGGTAAAAAAAAAGCTCAATCCCATTGAATGGAATTGAGCTTTTTTAAAATTACATGAACACTAAATTCTATTCCGTAGCTTTTTTTAATCGTTTTAATGTTGCAACAACCATTAGTGCCGCAAGACTAGAAAAGAACATAAGAAGCAAAAAGAACTGCCACATTTCCCATTCTTGATAGAATCTTCCAATAAATCCAGCAAAATAATTACCAATTGCAGTAGCACCAAACCAGCCGCCCATTAAAAGCCCTTTCATACGTGGTGGGGCAACTTTGGAAACAAACGAGAGACCCATAGGACTTAAATGTAGCTCGGCAATTGTTAATGTAAAATAAGTTCCAATTAAGAAAAATGGAGTTACAGTAATTGCAGACGTTCCTCCTTCAAGCGAATAAACTGGAGCCAAGCCTATTGATGCAATAAGCATAATGCCATAAGCAATAGCAGTAATTAACATACCAATACCAATTTTAGCTGGTGCAGATGGTTCTTTTTTCATTCGGTTTAATATTGCAAAAATTCCGAGAACAACAGGAGTCATTAAAACAATAAACATTGGATTAAAAACTTGAAATTGCTCTGGTGAAATTGATCCAGTTTCTGGAAGTGTATTAATTTTATAAATTAAAGTAGCCAAGCCAACAACAGCAAATCCTGCACCTATCATTTTTGTTTTTGCTATTGCAGTTTTTTTCAATGCTGCTGCACCACCAAGAATAATAAATAGAATTGCGTGCAGACTAATTACATCAAAAAGTAGAAATACATATTTGCCAACTTCTGGATGTGTATAATCGCGTGCAAATAAAGAGAGCGCTGCACCATTTTGATGAAAAGCCATCCAGAAAAATATTACAATACCAAAGATTGTAAGTAAAGCATAGATTCTGCTTCTCTCCTGCTCTTTTGTAAGCACAACATCTTTTCCATTATTTTCAACATTTTTCGATTGGTAATCGGCATCGGCATAATGCTTTTTGAATAATGTAAATACAATTATAGAAATAACCATTCCAACGGCTGCAACAGCAAAACCAGCATTGTAGCCTTCTGCTATTGTTGCACCATAATTATCTACAAAAAAGTTTTTAATTGCAATAGCAGCAAACGGAGCGTAGAATGCACCAACATTAATACCCATATAAAATATATTAAAGCCAGAATCTTTTAATGACGATTCTGAATGGCTATATAAATTACCAACAAGAACAGAAATATTTGCTTTGAATAAACCATTACCAATTGCAACAATTGCAAGAGCAACAAATAATAAGTAAGGCTCATCTGTAGGAATTGCCATCATTGCGTAACCAATTCCCATAGTTATTGCACCAAGTGTAATTGTTTTACCGTAACCAAGAACATTATCGGCTAACCAACCACCAATAATTGGAGTAACGTAAACACCTGCAAGAAAAATTCCATAAATATTTGTTACTTCTGCTTGGTCCCAACCAAAACTTTCTTGTAAGTAAAATACAAATATTGCAAGCATTGTGTAGAAACCAAAACGTTCCCACATTTCGGTAAAGAAGAGAACTGGTAAACCCTTCGGGTGATTTTTAAACATATTAACTCCGATTATATTTCATAAAAAAACAGCTAATTACCAAATGTTAGAGATTATGCCAAAATGGTAATAAGGTAAAATAGAAATGGAGGTTTTTAGACCTCCATTTTCTATATTAAAAGATAAGAACTTAATCTATTCCGTGCATCATTTTTGATAAAAGTTTGTTTAGTGAAAAAAGTATTAGAGATGCAACCAACCCCATTACAACAAAGATAACAAAGAAATCTGATAGATTATTAATTGAATATCCTAGTAGAGTGGTTGTTTTGCCAGCTTCGGGATAAAATGTACTTAACTGACCTGCAAGCCAATTTGCAGCTGCATTAGAGCCAAACCAAATTCCCATTAGAAGTGATGCCAGTTTTACGGGAGAAAGTTTAGTAACCATCGAAAGCCCAATAGGGGAAAGGGATAACTCGCCAAATGTATGTAAAACATAAGCCCCTACTAACCAAAGTGGACTAACCTTTGCACCTGTATCGGCAATTTTGGAACCGAAGACTAATACAGCAAAGCCAAGTGATAAAAGGAATAAACCGAGTGCCATTTTTAAAGGGGTATTTGGTTCTTTATTACTACTTCCTAATTTTGTCCAAATCCAAGCAAATACTGGAGCAAACAAAATAATTGCAACAGGATTAATAGCTTGAAAAAAACTTGCTGGAATTACATAATTGCCAAGCCATCCAATAACACGGTTAGTTTGTTCTTCGGCAAAAAATGTTAAAGAAACACCAGCTTGTTCAAATGCTGCCCAAAAGAATATTACAAAGAATGCCAAAATAAAAATTACGGCTATTCGTTGTTTTTCTATTTTAGTTAGTGGAGCATCAGAAATATTATTGTTTTTATCATTTGATTTTTTATCTGGAACCATTCCAACTGGTTTGCCATCGGGTGTAACAAGATGTTTGTTTTTACCAATTGTAAATACGATTAATCCAATTCCCATACCTACTGCTGCAGAAAGGAAACCATATTTGAAGTCAGCTGGGTTTCCAGTATCGCCCAAACCACCAGCAATAAATGGAGCAATTAATGCACCAAGGTTAATGCCCATATAAAAAATTGTAAATGCGGCATCTCTAATTTTTATTGCTTCAGCAGGGTAAAGTGAACCAACCATTGTAGAAATATTTGGTTTAAAAAAACCATTACCAAGAATTAAAAAGAAAAGACCAACAACAAAAAGTATTTGTTGAATATTTAATGTAAAGGAAGAGACAAGTTCCTGTCCACCAAGGTTGGAATAATAAAATCCGCTTGCAGCTAATGTGAGTTGCCCAATAAGCATCATCACACCACCAACAAAAATAGATTTTCTGTTTCCCCAATATCTATCTGCAACATAGCCACCTAATAACGGTGTAAGGTAAACAAGCCCTGTGTAATATCCATATATAGACGAGGTAAAGGCTTTATCGAAAAATAAAGCATTAATCATATATAGCGTAAGAATAGCACGCATGCCGTAGTAACTAAAGCGTTCCCACATTTCTGTAAAGAAAAGAACATACAGACCTTTTGGATGATCTTTAAACATATAAGCTCCTAATTTAAATTAAATTTTGTCTTTCTGGAAAGATTCAAAAACTAGCTTTCCTTTTAAAATATATCGTGGCAAGATAGGAATAAGTTTTGAATATTAAAATTGTTGAAGTAAAATCTTTTATTCTCGCTAATGCGAGTTCAAACTATTCACTTAAGTGCATCACGCTTTCATCTTCTGAAAAAAACAAATTAGAAGAGCAAATATTAAAAAACCGAAGTGAGTACTCTTGTAGCAGAGTGATTGGAAAGAAAGTAATTTTTAGAAGTTTCCTTTTGTATATTGCAGATGCAAAAAAAATAAATATGGAGTACAATATGCAAACAAATAAATATATAGTCTGTTTTATAATTGTTTTTTCTTTTATCAGTATTCAAGCACAAGTTGTAACAAAGAGCGTAAACTTTACTGTAAAAACATCTTCACCTGGGGGTAGTTTTTCGCCAAAAAATATTGGTGTAATTTGGATTGAAGATGCAAATGGTAATTTTGTTAAAACACTTAATAGATGGGCAAATAAGAGAAAAAAGTATTTGTACACATGGAAGAAATCATCAAATGGAAATATTGTAGATGCAATAACTAGTGCAACTAAATATTCGCATACAACCCATACGGCAACATGGAATGTAAAAGATTTTAATGGTAATATAGTACCAAATGGGAACTATAAATTACGAGTTGAACTAACTGATAAACATTCACAGGGTCCGTTATATTCTTTAGGTTTTAACATTGGCGATTCAACGGGAAGTATAAACCCAACAGACGAAAATTATTTTCATAATATTGAGTTAAGTTGGGTTTCAACAATAACATCGGTTAAAAATGAAAAAATTATTGGGTACAGTTTACTACAGAATTACCCCAATCCTTTTAATCCAACTACAATTATTAGCTATTCAATACCACAACAAAATTTAGTAAAATTAACAATATATGATGTTTTAGGAAAGGAAGTGGCTGTTTTGGTTGATAAGGAACAAGAAAAAGGAAGTTATAAAGTAGAATTTAATGCCTCTTTGTTAGAAAGCGGAGTTTATTTTTATAGATTAGAAACAGAAAATTATACAAGGACAAGAAAGCAAGTATTATTAAAATAGTTGGAGGTTTTACATAACCTAACAAGATGCCTCACACCGTAAGTTCAGAGTAACATTTGGGGTTATGTAAGGTCTTTTAGTAGAATTTCACCCACTCATTAAATAAATTTTAGTTATCCTCCAGATAACAGACCTCTATATTTCACTTCCACGTCTCACCTTATTTAGTTAAATTTGCGACTAGCAAAAAAGGAAAATAAGTATATGAGTACACCTTTAGTAGTAATTGTAGGAAGACCAAATGTAGGAAAATCTACACTTTTTAATAGGTTAACAAAAACCAAAAACGCAATTGTTGATGATGTAAGCGGAGTAACACGCGATAGACATTATGGAGATTCCGATTGGAATGGACAAAATTTCCAGCTAATTGATACTGGTGGATATGTTCCAAACTCGCCAGAATTATTTGAAACAGCGATACGTGAGCAAGTTGAAATTGCTCTCGAAGAGGCTGATGCAATTCTATTTGTTACAGACGGACGTGAAGGCTTAACACCAATTGACCAAGAAATTGCCCGCATGCTACATACATCCAATAAGCCAATAATAGTTTTGGTAAATAAATTGGATAATGCCACAATGGGTATGGATGCGGCAGAGTTTTGGAACCTTGGAGTTGGCGATGTTTTTGATATTTCGGCATCGCATGGTAGAAATCTTGGTGATGTTTTAGATGCACTTCTTGATAAAATTGATTTTGATGAGTTCTCAGATGAAGAAGACCCACGTTTGAAGATATCCATTGTTGGTCGTCCAAATGCTGGAAAATCCTCCCTTACAAATGCTTTACTTGGCGTTGATAGAAGTATTGTAACAGACATACCAGGCACAACAAGGGATAGCATTAACTCGGTCTTAAAATATTATGGCGAAGAAATTCTTTTAATTGATACCGCTGGTTTGCGAAAAAAATCGAAAGTAAAAGAAAATATCGAGTTTTATTCCAATGTTAGAACTTTGCGTTCTATTGCAAACTCGGATGTAGTTGTAGTTATGATTGATGCTCAGTTTGGAATTGAAAAGCAAGATCAAAGAATTATTGATGAAGCAATTCAACGAAGAAAAGGTATTATTCTTGCTATCAACAAATGGGATTTGATGGAGAAAGAGACAAATACCGCACGAGATTTTGAAATAAAAATGAAAGATAAACTTGGTTCGGTTAGTTATTTGCCATTTATATTTATTTCGGCATTAACCAAGCAACGTATTACAAATGTTGTTGAGTTAGCAAAAGAGATTGAATCTGAGCGTAAAAAGAAAATATCCACAAGCAAGTTGAACGATTTGTTGCTACCAGATATTTTACGAACTCCGCCACCAGCCACATCAACTGGCAAAGAGGTTAAAATAAAATATATTACTCAGGTTGGAAGTAAATATCCAATATTCCTTTTCTTTGCAAACGAGGTTAAATACGTTCCCGATTCGTATCGCAGATTTTTGGAAGGATTAATTAGAAAGCATTTTGGTTTTAAAGGTGTTGCAATAACAATTAGCCTTAAAAATAAAAACGCAAAAGAAGAAGACTAAAATTTGGATTAAAGATGAATGTAAAAAAAATAATAATTATTGGTGGTAATGCAGCAGGACCAAGTGCTGCTGCAAAAGCTAAACGTGTTGACCCAAATGCCGATGTAGTAATGTTTGAAGCGGGGGAGTTTATTTCAACAGGAACTTGCGAATTGCCATATTTAATTTCGGGTGATATTGATGACTACAAAAAAATTGTATTCTTTGATGAAACCTCATTCCTTGAAAAAAAAGGAGTTAAGGTTTACACAAAACATCGTGTTGAAAATATTGATAAATTGAACAAATCAATTACAGTTAAAAATCTTATTTCTGGAAGTGAAGAGATACACAAATACGATAAACTAATTTTAACAACTGGCTCTGTGGCTAAAAAAATAGCAACTTTATCCGATAGTATTGAGAACATATTTTATCTTAAAACAGTTTCAAATTATCTTGATATTAAAAATTTTAGCGATAAAAATAATGTAAGAAATGTTCTAATTATTGGAGCAAGCTTTATTGGATTAGAAGTGGCAGATGCCTTCAAGTCTTCTGGAAAACATGTTACTGTTATAGATTCTGCGGAGCATCCAATGCCAAATAGTGAGCCAGAAATTCAAAATATGATTGAAGAAACTTTACTGGAGCATGGTGTTGAGTTCATAGGAAATGCGGAAGCAAGTGAATATATAATAGAAAATAATAAACTAAAAGGATTTAAATTTAACGGGGTAGTTAGAGATATCGACTTGGTTTTGGTAGCAATTGGCTTTGCTCCCAACACAGATTTAGCAGAAAAAGCAAAGCTACAATTGGGAGCATTTGGTGGAATAAAGGTTGATACTAAGCAAAAAACATCGGATATGAATATTTTTGCCGCTGGTGATAATTGTGAAGTTGTTAGTAAAATTACTAACCGTCCAGATTATATGCCAATAGCTACTTTTGCACATCAGCAAGGGCATATAGCGGGAGCAAATGCGGCGGGAGCATTTGAGTATTCCAAACCAGTTGTTAAAAATATTGCCGTAAAAATATTTAATAAAACTTTTGCCTCAGTTGGTTTATCAAATAGTGAGGCTGATAAAATGAACTTAAATCCAAAATCTGTTACAGCCGTTACTTATAATATTATAAAAGTAATGCCAGGTAGTGGCAAGGTATTTGGAAAAATAATATATAATTCATCAACAAAAATGATTTACGGAGCATCCTTTTATGGCAACGATGAAGTGATTGGTTTTGCTGATGTGATAGCATCATTTATCCAAAATAATTTATCTGCCGATAAACTTGCGGAAGTTAGTTTCAATTATACTCCGCCTAAATCACCTTTTATAAATTTACTTTCCATTTTAGGACGAAAAGTTTAGGGAGCATAAATGAGTGTGCCAAGCAAAGCTATTAAAATCAAGTTGGACAATCCAACCCTTGCAAGGATTAGCCACCCACAAGGAACAACACTGTGCG
>CAMZLW010000172.1 GCA_947311785.1 uncultured Ignavibacteriales bacterium
AATTCAAGAAGTGAAATCTGTTGGTAGAGGTTATAGAACTTTTAAGAATTTTAGAAGTGCCATACTATTTTTCCATGGGAACTTAGACCTTTACCCACAACAATAAGGGTAGAACCTTAGTTATTACAATGTTCTTAGTTGCAACAACTTTCTTTGCACAAAATAAATCAATTCACTTAAATGCAGGAGAAACAAATAACCAACTTTTGCAAGCCGGTGGGTTTGATACATCACAAGTAAATTGGTCGTTTGAAACATGGGTTAAATTTGATGCCTTTGAAGGTAATGGTATTGATGAAGCGCATTTTGTAGATTTCTGGGAAGGTAATGCCGGAATGTCTTGCCAGTTATATGTAAAACCTGGAAATCAGCTTTTAACAACAGCTGGTAATGGATATTCTTTTGGTATTTCTGGTGAAACAGCATTAGAAATAAATACTTGGTATCATATTGCTATGGTTATAGATGGAGATGCAAGTACTGCTACAGTTTATCTTAATGGAGAAGTTGAAGCCGAAGGTGCTTCGAATGAAAATCAACTTCAAGTTAGTCCCCGAATACTTGATTCCTTAGTAATTGGACATTTTAGAGGTTTAGCTTACGATGCCGATTGGTATGCTGCCAAAGCTTATTTTGATGAAGTTCGTTTTTGGAGCAAAGCTCTTACAGAAGCCGAAATTAAGGCAAACATGAATAATGCTATAACATCTGGCGAAGGCTTAGTTGCAGTTTGGAATTTTGATGATGCTGATAATTTTGCTAAAGATGCTACCGGTAACGGACACGATTTATTTTCAGGTGGTAGAGTATCATCTGCCGATTTAAGTGATGATGCCCCAACTCTTACAGATGTTGTTGAACAACCAGGTGCTCCAACTCAATTTACATTATCACAAAATTATCCAAATCCTTTTAACCCATCAACAGTTATAAATTTTGCAATTGCTAACGAGAGTAATGTAACATTAAATATTTATAATGCTCTTGGGCAAAAAGTTGCTGAATTGGTTAATGGTAATATGAGTGCAGGTAATTATAAAGCTTCGTTTGATGCAACAAATTTATCAAGCGGAATTTATTTCTACCGACTATCAGCAGGTGATTTTGTTTCAATTAAAAAAATGATGTTACTAAAATAGTTTAATCTTTATTGAGTATAAGCACAGAGTATGTGCTTATGCTCAAATATTAAAATCAAAAAGTTTTATTATGAATCAACCTTGGAATCTAGAAAAAATAACCTATAAAGTTGTAAAAGAAAATAGTTATAATGTTGCAGTATTACCTATTGGTTCAATTGAACCGCATAATTTTCATTTACCGTACGGAACAGATGCAATAAATGTAAAATATGTTGCAGAGGGGATGTGTAAAAAAGCTTACGAGAAAGGAGCAAAAGTATTATTGCTTCCTACAATACCATATAGTGTAAATGATAATATGAGGGAATTTCCTTTTGCAATGAATGTTTATCAAGATACTCTTAATCAAATTATTACTGATCTTATAGAACCAATTGAAAGAGCAGGAATAAAAAAATTGCTTATACTAAATGGGCATGGTGGCAATAAATTTGATGCTTGGCAGCGTAGTATGTTGAACAAAACCAAAATATTTATAGCTATTATGGATTGGTGGGGACCAGCAACACATGACGAAAAAATAATATTTGAAGAGGGTGGTTTCCATGCAAATGAAATGGAAACCAGTATTGATTTGGTTACAGTACCTGAGTTAGTTCATCTAGAAGATGCTGATGAGGGCAGGACAAATAAAACCAGTTTTGAGGCAATAAATAATGGATGGGTATCAATTGCCCCACCATGGCATTTACTAACAGAAAATACAGGCTGGGGTAATCCTAAAAAAGGGACTAAAGAAAAGGGTGAAAAGTTTCTTAAAATAGTATTTGAAAAAGGGAGTGATTTTATAAAAGAGCTTTCTGATGCAGAGATGGACGATTCCTTTCCCTATTTGAAAAAAACATAAATCTAATTTTATAAAGATTTAATTTCCAATAAATATTTGAAGCCTTTGCATAACTCCAAAAGTCATTCTGAATTTACGATGTGCTGAACTTGTTGAAGTATTTCAGAATCTTTGTTTATGCACTAAGGCTCTAATCTAAAAATGTAATCATCAAAATTTTGTTGTAGAAAATAGACCTATCCTAATTTAGAATAGAGCCTGCACTAATAGATGCTGAAACATTTCGGTAAACTCAATGCACCGCAAGTTCAGCATGACACATATTGTTAGGTTATGCAAAGCTTTCTATTTAAATATATAAATAAACAAAATTTACTTACCCCAGAAATATTTATATTTCATTATAGTACCTCCTAAGTTCATAGTGGGGTAAGTAGATTTTTTAATAAAAGATAATTATTACAATCATACACGGAGAAAAAATGAAATTATTTCAGTTTATTACTGATAAAAACGAACCTCAAATTGGAATTGTTTTAAATGGTAAAAAATATAATTTTACAAAACTAAGCGTTCCTGAATCTTTTAACTCGCTACAAACAATGATATCGGAAGGCAGATTTAATTTAGAATTTATCAACGGAGCAGTAAAAAGCATAGAAAGAAATGGGTTATTAGATGACTACAAAATTGATGGCAAAATAATTTTTGATGTCCCAATATTAAACCCCGAAAAAATTCTCTGTTACGGTGTAAACTATGTTGCCCATGCTGTTGAGGGCGATAACCCTATACCTACTGAACCGATTCTTTTTGGTAAATTTAATAATTCATTACTCCCTCATAACGGTACTATTCAGTTCCCTAAAAATATTGGACGTGTAGATCATGAAATTGAATTGGGAGTAATAATTTCAAAGGAAGGTAAAAATATTTCGGAAGAAGAGGCAATGGATTACGTTGCAGGTTATACTATTATTAACGATATCAGTGCCAGGAAAATGCAGATAGAGGACTTGGATAAAGGTCATCCTTGGCTGCGTTCAAAAAGTTACGATACATTTTGCCCTGTTGGACCATACTTAATTCCTGCAGAGGTAATTCCCGATCCTCACAACATCGATTTAACATTAAAAATTAATGGCGAAGTAAAACAGCAATCCAATACTTCAAGAATGATTTTCAAAATTCCACGCCTTATTAATTTTGTTTCCGAAATTATGACTCTTAAAGCAGGGGATATTATTTGTACAGGAACTCCTGATGGTATTTCGGAAATTGTTGATGGTGATGTTGTTACTTGCGAACTAAGTGAAATAGGATTGTTGTCAAATCAGGTAAAAGCATTATAGCAATGAACAGTTACAATGTAAAATATTTTGACGGTGATTTTACTCCTGACGCCAATTGGGATAAGCCCGAATGGAAAGGTGTTGAGCCACTAGCAATAACAAATAAAATTTTAACCGAGCCTTTATTTATTCCTACAACCAAAGTAAAATTGATGTATAATAAAAATTATATCTATGTTATTTTTAAGGTTGACGATAAATTTGTTCGTTCAGTAAGAACAGAAATTAATAGTCCGGTTAGCCAAGATAGTTGTGTCGAATTTTTCTTTACACCTATAAATTCAAAAACTGTAGGATATTTTAATTTGGAAACTAATGCCGGAGGAACACGTTTAATACGATTTCAAAAAGGGCATAATATTGACAAAGTACAGATAGATATTGAAGATATAAAAAGTATTAAGTTAGCACATTCCTTACCCAATGTTATAGAAAAAGAAATTATAGAAGAAACTACTTGGACACTAGAATACAAAATTTCATTAAAAATGCTTGCCAAATATTTTAAAATAACACAACCTACTAAAGGGGTTATTTGGCGAGCTAACTTATATAAAACAGCCACCGATACTACAAATCCTCATTATTTAGCGTGGAATAATATTATACATCATGATCCACATTTTCATTTGCCTCAATTTTTTGGCGAACTTAAATTTTTATAAAAATACAATAAAAAATAAAATTACGGAGAATTAAAATTATGTCATCAAAAGTACGATGCGGAATTATTGGTCTTGGAATTATGGGCAAAGAAGGTGGACAAGTTCTTCAGTTGGTTGAAGAAGCCGAAGTTGTTGCCTTAGCCGAACCAATAGAAACAACAATGCAAGAAGCCTTAAATATATTTGAAGGTGCTAAACCATATTCCGATTATAACGAAATGTTAAAGCATGAAAATCTTGATATTGTATATGTAGCAACCCCAGATATATATCATAGAGATCCAGTTATTGCCAGCCTTAAAGCAGGTGTAAATGTTTTGGTAGAAAAGCCAATGACTACCTCGCAAGTAGATGCAGAAGAAATAGTTAAAGTTGTTAGAGAAACCGGAAAAAAATTACAAGTTAGTTTTAATCATCGTTGGTTATCTGCTTACTATCATATTAAAGAAATGATTGACGAAGGTAAGCTTGGCGAACCTATTATTGGTTATGCACGTAAAAATAATCCTATTTCTGTTCCTACAACAATGTTGGCTTCGTGGGCACTTAAAAGTAGTCCTGCTTGGTTTATGTCATCACACGATATTGATTTAATGACGTGGTGGTTTAATGCTGCTCCTGTTGAAGTTTATGCAAAAGGAATTAAACGAAAACTTAAAGAGCTTAAAGGATGGGATACATGGGATGGAATTCAATCTTTGGTAACTTACGATAAAGGTCAATTTGCAACATTTGAAGCCGCTTGGATTTACCCTACAAGTAGTCCCTATTTGCCCGATTCTTTTATGGAAGTAATAGGAACAGAAGGTACAACACATATAGACAGACAACGTGAGGCTATTGACCATATTGGGCAGGAAAATTTTAATTGTCCAAGAACATTTCTTGGTTCTAAAGTATTTGGTAAATGGCAAGGGGCATATCCTGCTAGTGTACAAAGTTTTGTGGATGCAGTAATAAACGATACAAAATCGCATGTGGACGAAATAGCCGGATTAAAAAGTACCGCTATTTTAGACGCAATTCACAAATCGCTTGAACTTGGAAAACCTATTGACATCAAATACGGTATAGATTTCTAAATGTATTAGTGGAAAAAATAATAATGGATAATAAAAATATTAAAATAGGACTTGGCGAAACAATAATAACACCAAAACAAAATTTGCAAATGCACGGTTTTGGAAGAAGCCAAGTAGCAACCGGTGTTCACGACAATCTACACTCTAGAGCTATAATTTTTGAAGATGCAAAGGGTAGCAAATTTGCAATAATATCAATTTCTATTGTTGAGTTAAATAGCAACAAAATTCCTACAGAAATTCGCAAAAAAATTGCCAAAGAAATTAATATTAAGGAAGAGGCAATATTACTTTCGTGTACACATACTCACTCAGGTCCAGAAGTTGAAACAGCACCACTTGACTATCAAGAGTTTTTTATAAACCAAGTAGTTGAAAGTGCTAAATTAGCATCCAATAATCTTGAACCAGGTAAAATAGGAATTGAAAAAACTGTTCAATTGGAAGTAGGAAAAAATAGAAGACAACTTCTTTACGGAGGTTTACATCCTGACCCCGAGTTAGATGTTATACGCATCGAAGATATTGATGGTAAATTACGCGGCGTTCTTTTTAGTTATGGTTGTCATCCTGCAACGCTAGATTGGAAAAACAGACTTTACTCGGAAGATTGGCCATATTATGCAATAAAAGGGATAAAAGAAAAAGTTGGAAATGATGTTTGGGTTTGCTACATGCAAGCTGCACAAGGAGATATAAATACTGGTTACGATTCTCTTTTGTCTGCCATAGGTGCCAATATGCCTGTAAGGGATTATAATTATATTAAATATAAAGGGGAACAAATGGCTAAATCTGTTTTAGAGATTTTGCCAAATCCTAAAGTAGAATCTGATTTATCTGTTGAAGTTATTAACGAACAGATTACTTTGCCACTACGCAAAAATTTTCCTGTTTCGTTGGAAGATGCTCAAAAAAACTTAGAAGTTGTTAAAAAGGAATTATTCAAAATAGAAAACAACCCTAAATACAAAGATTCTCGAATATTAGATATCTATCTTACTAAAGTAATATCGGCAGAACAAACTCTAGAGTTGGCAAAAGATTTTTATAGCGGAGAATTATTTGATGCTGAATTAGTGGAATCACAAGTATTTCGTGTAGGAGATTTAGTCTTTTTTTCATTACCAGGCGAAGTCTTCTCCGAAATTGCTCTTGCAATAAAAAAACAGTCTCCGTTTAAAAATACAATACCTGTAGGTTTGGCAAACTGCAGATGGGAATATATGCCAACAAAAGAAGAATTTATTGAGGGAGATTATGAGGTTGACGGCAGTAAATATAGCCCAGAAGTAGAAGCCTCCTTTGTAAAATCAACTCTAAAAGTTATCAGTTCCTTAAAAGATAAGGAGGCAATTTGATGAAAAAAATATTTAGCATATATAACCTAAAAAACTAAAACGAGAAAGATCGACTATAAAACTATTGCTAAATGAGTTATAGTTTAGTTTCGAAATGATAAATTGTTAGAATCGACTCAACGAGAATCTATTGCGAT
>CAMZLW010000173.1 GCA_947311785.1 uncultured Ignavibacteriales bacterium
GAATCACGGTCTCGAAGACCAAGAGCTAATCCTTCTCTTCCGTAAAGAAACGTTTTTATTCAATATTTCAAAGAACATTTTTTATAACTTTTAACATACAAGAGCGAAATTTAAAAATTCCCATTATTTACTTAATTCAACTATTTGTACTTTTAATTGTATTGCTTTAACAAACAAAATAACGGGAATTTGGAACATTGTCATTTACTCCCTAAATTACTGTTTAACGTTCATTTAAAAACAAAAAACCGACTCAATAAGTCGGTTTTTTATCATCTTAAATTTCCATTATTTCTTTTTCTTTATGCACCACCATCTCATCGATAGTTTTGGAGTGGTTATCGGTTACTTTTTGAATATTGGCTTCTCCATCGTGTCTTAAATCTTCTGATAGTTCTTTCTCTTTTTCCATCTTTTTTAATTTATCAATAGCATGATGCCTAATGCTACGTAATGAAATCTTTGCATCCTCACCAAATTTCTTAGCTAATTTTGCTAAGTCTTTTCTTCTTTCCTCGGTTAATTGAGGAATTGGAATTTTGATATTCGTTCCATCGTTTAATGGATTAAATCCTAAATCGGCAGTAAGTATTGCTTTATCAATTAGAACTACCATGTTTTTGTCCCAAGGAGTAATAGATAAAGTATGAGCATCTAAAACCGTTACATTTGCTACCTGATTTAGCGGAGTGGGAGTTCCGTAATAGTCAACTTTTATTCCATCCAAAAGCGTAGTTGTGGCTTTTCCTGTTCTAACCTTAGAGATTTCTTGTCTGAAGGCTTCAATGGATTTGTCCATTTTTTCTTTGGCTTCTTTAATAACTTCGTTCATTATAGTACCTCTTGATTTATCCTAAATTTTAATGAGAAACTTTTGTTCCAATGTTTTCACCAGAAACAAGTTTTAACAAGTTATCTTCTTTGTTCATATTAAAAACAACAACAGGTAAACTGTTTTCTTGGCAAAGTGAAATTGCGGTTAAATCCATAACACGCAAGTTTTTATTAAGAACATCTTTATAAGCTATGTTTTCGTATTTACTTGCATTTGCATTTTTTTCTGGATCAGAATCATAAATTCCGTCAACGCGAGTTCCTTTTATAACTACATCGGCTTCAATTTCTACAGCACGTAAAGCGGCGGCAGTATCGGTGCTAAAATAGGGATGTCCAGTGCCAGCACCAAAAATTACAATTCTTCCTTTTTCCAAATGCCTCATTGCTCTGCGACGGATAAATGGCTCTGCAATTGCTTGCATCTCTATAGCTGTCATAAGGCGTGTGTACATTCCTTGATTTTCAAACGCATTTTGGAGGGCAATAGAATTAATTACTGTAGCGAGCATTCCCATCTGATCGCCAGCAACTCTATCGAGTCCTTGCTCTTCAGCATTAAGACCTCGATAAATATTTCCGCCACCAATTACAATGCAAACTTCAACACCGTAATCCAAAACTTTGTCAACTTCTTTTGCAAAATACGTTAACATTTTGGGGTCTATGCCCTGACCCTTATCGCCCATTAGCGATTCGCCACTAAGTTTTAGTAAAATTCTTTTATATTTAAGTTCTGTTGTCATAATACACCCAATATAATAAAAAAAAAGGTCTTAATAAAAATTAAGACCTTAATGAAATTGAAATTATTTATTTTCATCAACCACGTGATAGCGATAAAAAGCTGTCAGCTTTACGCTGGAAGAATTTTCTTTGTTGAAATCTGCAATAACATCATTAACAGATTTTGAATTATCTTTAACGTAAGATTGCTCAATTAAACAGACTTCTTTGAAAAATTTATTAATTTTTCCTTCTGCAATTTTATCAAGCATTTGCTCAGGCTTACCTTCTTTACGAAGCACTTCTTTATAGATATCTTTTTCTTTTTCAATAACTTCAGCAGAAACTTCTTCTTTTATGAGGTACAGTGGAGCCATTGCTGCTGTTTGCATTGCAATATCTTTAAATGTTGAAACTAATTTTTCAGAATCGACACCAGCGGTGTTTTCAACTTGCAATAAAACTCCAAGCTTAGAACCAGCATGATTATAATCTACAAAAGTAGCATCAGAAATTGTTGTAAGTGAAAAACGAGAAATTTCAATTTTCTCACCAATTTTTCCAACAATATTTGTTAATTCTGTTGATACTTTTTTGCCATCAAATTCAGCTTCAATTAGCTCATCAATATTTGCTGGTTTGTTAGCAATAAGTGCATCAAGAACAAAGTTTGCAAAATTAACAAAGTCATCGCTATTTGCAACAAAATCGGTTTCACAATTAATTTCAAGTATTACACCAGTAGTTCCGTTATCTAAAACTTTTGTTAAAATAACACCTTCGTTAACATCTCGTTCTGCTCTTTTAGCAGCAACCGAAGCACCTTTTTTTCTAAGTATTTCAATTGCTTTATCAAGATTGCCATCAGCTTCAACTAAAGCTTTTTTACAATCCATCATTCCAGAACCAGTCTTATCACGCAATTCTTTTACTTGTGAGGCTGTAATTGCCATAATAATTATTCCTTATATTTTATTCTTTTTCTTCTTTTTTATCTTCAGTTGGCTTTGCTTCTTCAACTTTTTTCGTTTCTTCTTTTTTTGCCTTAGGTTTTTCTTCAGCAACCTTTTCTTCTTTTTTGGGAGCTTCGTCCGTTGCAATTGCTTTTTTAATTGGCTTTGCTACTTTTTTGCCAGCAGAATCAAATTTAACTCTTCTAACTTTTGGTTTGTGCTCTTTTTCATCTTTTACTTCAGATTCTGTTTCTTTTTTAAGTCGTTCACTCTCTGCAGCTTTTTCTGCTTTAAGCTCTTTAGCTTTAACTTGTCCGTTCATTACTGCATCTGCAATGATACCAACAATAAGTTGAATTGATCTTCCAGCATCATCGTTTGCAGGTATAATCGAATCGATTAAATCTGGATCACAATTTGTATCAACAATTGCAAACACTGGAATTTTTAATCTTTTTGCTTCCGCTACTGCAATAGACTCTTTTTTAATATCAACAATAAAAAGAGCACCAGGAAGTTTGTTCATTGTTTCTACACCACCAAGAATTTTTCTCAGTTTTTCACTTTCGCGTGTTCTGTACAATCTTTCTTTTTTTGTAATTTTATCAAAGGTACCATCTGTTTCCATTTTGTCAATGGCTTGCATTCTTTTAATACTTTTTCGTATAGTAGAATAGTTTGTTAACATTCCACCAAGCCATCTTTCACTAACCCAATTACTATCGCATTTTTTTGCTTCGTCTGCAATAATTGATTTGGCTTGTTTTTTAGTTCCAACAAAAAGAATAGATTTACCAGTTGATACTATCGATTGAATAAGATTTGCTGTTTCATCAATAGCAGCTTGTGTTTTTTTGAGGTCAATAATGTGAATCCCATTTTTCTCCATAAAAATATATGGTTTCATTTTAGGATTCCAACGGCGGGTAAGGTGACCAAAATGTGCACCTGTTTCCAACAACTGAGTTAATTCAACTCTAGGCATAATAATACTCCTGTTTTTCTTCTACTTTTTTCATCTTTGCCACAAATCCATTTTTTTTGCAGGACACAGGGGGCAAATCCAAAAGTATGATTAATTAAAATATAAATAAAAATAATACCGATAGAATTTAAGCATAAATGTACTTCAACCATCGGTATAATAACCCAACTTGGGTTGTGCAAAAATTCTTTATCTCTTTGAGAATTGGAATTTTTTTCTAGCTTTAGGTTGTCCATATTTCTTACGTTCAACCATTCTTGGATCTCTAGTCATTAAACCTTCTGCTTTTAACGGAGGTTTAAAATCTGCGTTGATATCAACTAATGCACGTGCAATTCCTAAACGGATAGCTTCAGATTGTCCTGAAAAGCCACCGCCACTAACATTTGCTAAAACATCGTATGAACCTAATGTTTCTGTAATGTTAAAAGGCAATAATACATCGTCTCTATTAGTTTTAAGTGGAAAATAAACTTCAAATTCCCTTTTGTTAACTGTAACTTTACCTGAGCCACTTCTAAGAATAACTCGTGCAGTTGCGTTCTTTCTTCTTCCAACAAATATTTTATCTGCCATTCAAATTCCTCTACTTATATACTTAGCGTTTCTGGTTTTTGAGCAGCATGTGGATGCTCATTACCTGCATAAACTTTTAATTTAGTAAATAGTTGTCTCCCTAATTTGTTTTTAGGTAACATACCTCTTACTGCTTTTTCAATTACTACGTGTGGTTTTTTAGCAATCATTTCAGCAAAACTTATTGTTTTACCTGCTCCTAAATACCCCGAATGGCTAAAGTATGTTTTTTGTAATTCTCTTTTTCCAGTCATTTTTACTTTTTCAGCATTAATAACTATTACAAAATCACCAGTATCCATGTTTGGTGTAAATATAGCTTTATGTTTGCCACGTATTACATTGGCAATCTCTGAAGCTAATCTTCCAAGAACCTTATCGGTTGCATCTACAACGTACCACTTCCTGTCTGCATCTTCAGTTCTTATAAATTTCGTTAATTTTTCCTGTTTCAAATCTAATCCTCCAATAAGGCACATTTTCAATTTTATAAAAGAGTACAAAAATAAGTCTATTAATATTTAATGTCAAGAAAATGTAAAGGGTATGAAACAACTATTTTTACTAGTAATTTAGTCATCTATTTTTCATTAGCTGTAAAAAACTCTGGTAAGTAGCAGTTTGACCATGTTTTTTATAAAAAAACCATTTTTTAGATACATGTGCTACAAAATATTAATCTCTCTTTTTTACTCTAATTTTTTATTCCCATCTTAATGCTTCAATTGGGTCAAGGTTAGAAGCTTTGTATGCTGGATATGTTCCAAAGCCAACACCAATTATTACACAGAGTAAAACTCCTATTGCAACCCAATCGAACGGAACGGTGGCTGTTGCGTTCATTTGTGCACCAACCAAATTTCCAACAAGAATGCCAAGAATAATTCCAATAAATCCACCTATTAAACTAAGCACCACAGATTCAGTTAAAAACTGCATAAGAATATCTTTCTTTTTTGCCCCCACTGCTTTTCGTAGCCCAATTTCTTTTGTTCGCTCTGTAACTGAGACAAGCATAATGTTCATTATTCCAATGCCAGCCGCAAGAAGTGCAATTCCTGTAATAACGAGGGCTCCAATTCTTGCACTTAAAGTCATATCTTTAATTTGTTTCATAACTGACTCATTAGAAACAATTTCAAAATCATTTTCGGCACCAGGCAAAACTTTTCGGATTGTTCTCATATAGCCTTCAACAACTTCCATTAAATCGGCATAATTTTCTTTATCATCAGCCATTACAGAAATTGATAAGCTCCGTCTTCTTCCTCCATAAAAGCTGTTAAAAGTTGTTAGTGGAATTATTGCAAGATTTCCTTGGCTCTGCCCAAATACTGCACCTTGCTCTTCGAGTATGCCAATTATTTTTAAGCGATTTCCGTTAATAGAAATTTCTTCCCCAATTGGGTTTATACTTTTATTCTTAAAAAGTTTTCGCAATAAATCAGTTCCGAGAACAACAACTTTTCTGCCACTTCTATAATCTTGTTGATTTATTGCACGCCCAGACTCAACATTCCAATCGCGGGTAATAAAAGAGCTTGGAGTAATTCCATAAACCCGAACATTAGGATTTGTTTTTTCATTTCCATATTTAATTATTCTTCCACCCCGCGAGGATGTAGCTGCAATGGCTTTTGCTTCAACCAATTTTGTTTCAAGGTCATCAAAGTTATTGGTTGTAATATTTTTTCGGTTACGGTATTTTGCCCACTCACTATGCCCGCCCATTCTAACAGCAGGCCATTTTTGAACTTGAAATGTATTACTGCCAAGCGAAGAGACTCCTTCTTCGATGCTTGTTTGTAGCATTGCTATAATTGTGCTAATTGCAATTATAGAAAAAATTCCTACAACAATTCCCAGTATTGTTAAGGATGAACGGAGTTTGTTAGCTTTTAGTGAAGTGAGTGCAACTCTTAGTATTTCAAATAATTCCATATTTATATGAGTTTGTTTTTTATGGTTTAGAAAATATTTTTACACCTACTCGCAAAATGTGTTCAATTAAATCTTGGTTATCTATTCTATTAAAAATTATTAAGTCCAATTTATAAGGTAAATTTAGCTTGTCGTATTTCACTTGCAAATCAAGAATATTATGAAGATTTAAATTATTTCCCTCTATTGCTATATCAATATCAGAACCATTTTTATAATTTCCTTTTGCACGTGAGCCAAATAAATAGGCATGCTCAACCATCTCATCTGATTTGAGAATAAAAATAATTTTTGTTAAGTCATCTTTACTTAAACCAATATCCATAGCTAAAATAATTTATTGTTATTTATTATTTCAACATTTAACCTGTTCGATAGATCCAAAAAAAGCTGAAAATATGAGTTTAAAATGTCGTTTACAATTTCATCTGCAATTTCTTCGTTATAAGTATGGCTTGTAAGATTTCTGCTTACATGCATTCTTACCCATTCTTTTCCGTCTAATATATATTCATCAGCAAATGCTTGCTCAATTACAGGTTTTGGTCCAGTTATATTGAGATACCCTTTCTCTTTCAATAAATCTTGAAGTGTTTTCCATGCAAGTTCATACGTGTATTCAAAGGCTTTAATCAAACCTTGCTTTTCAAAAACATTTAATTCTCCATGCTCGATAAAGTTCTCCAATTGAGTAAGAGCCTTTTTGAAATTGGAAAACCGTTGCTGCCACCTAATGTCCGTTCTATCTTCCACACTAAACTCAGATTATTTTATAATTAATATAGCGATAATTCATATTTTTTTTGCCAAGATATTTCTTAGCTCATCGAGATTAAAAATTTCGTAAGTAGGAACAATTCCAGATTCGTTTTTTGCTTTTGTTGGATTAAACCAGCAAGTATCAATTCCATAATCTACACCACCTTTAATATCGGATGTAATATTATCGCCAATGATGATAACGTTTTCTTTGTTTGGATTATTAAAAAGCTGGAATGTAAAATCAAATATCTCTCGCTTTGGTTTTGCAAATCTTATTTCTTCAGAAATAATTATATGCTTAAAATACTTTCTTAATTCGGAATTTTTTAATCTTGGATTCTGCACAGATGCGAGTCCGTTAGTAACTATTGCGAGCTCAAATTTTTCACTACACCACTTTACAATATCTGTAGCACCATCTAATAAATAATTATTTTGTGAAAGGAACTCTAAATAATCTTTACTAAATTGAATTGAGTTAATATTAGAAACTTCAATTGCATTAAAAAATCTTTTAAATCTTTCAGTCTTAATTTCTTTGGTTGTAATTAGTCCTTTTTCAAAATCGTTCCAGATTTTTTTATTTACTTCTTCATAAACTTCAAATCTCTGCTCTGTCCATTCTACGTTATATTTAGTGAAGCCTGATTTTAATGCTTTAACTGCTGCTTTATCAAAGTTGTAAAGTGTGCCATCGGCATCAAAGAGGATTGTTTTGTATTTCATTTTTCGCTTTATCCCAAATTAGTGTAATTATTTTATAATTGATTCTCGTTAACCAATGGCTTTAGAGACTGTGTGCAAACTCAAAAATCGTCATGCTGAATTTTTTACTACTATTAGATATTCCCAATAAGAGCATTCGAGAATGACGGTCTGTTTTTTAATTAGTATTTACAAAAAATGCCCAAACCAAAAGGCTTAGACATTTTTATTTCAAGTGTTTTTAGAACAATAATTTACTTTTCAAACCCTTCATACATTTCATCAATTAAGTTTGTGTAACGACTTTCAATTACATTTCGTTTTAGTTTTAACGAAGGAGTCATTTCGCCACCTTCAACTGTAAATGGTTTTTCAAGAATTGTAAACTTACGAACCTTTTCGTAACCAGCAAGTTTGCGTTGAAACTGTCCTAAATCTTTTTCGAGCATTTCATAAATTTGCTTCATTTGGGTTAGTTCCATTGGGTCTTTGTAAGTAATTCTGTGTGCATCGGCATATTCTTTTAATGCTTCAAAATCAGGGACAATCAATGCAGTAATAAACATTCTTCTATCACCAACAATAATAAATTGGTCAATATATTTACTTCCGAGAAACATATTTTCAATTGGGGTTGGAGCAATATACTTTCCGCCAGTAGTTTTGAAAAGAGATTTTTTTCTATCTGTAATCATTAAAAAACCTTCAGCATCAAATACACCAATATCGCCAGTGTGAAGCCATCCATTTTTAACTGTCTTTTCTGTTTCTTCTTTGTTTTTGTAATAACCACTCATTATGTTTGGACCGTATGCAAGAATTTCACCATCGGGTGCAATCTTAACTTCAACGCCAGGCATGGTATGGCCAACAGTTCCAAATTTATAATTGTATGGTCTGTTAACTGCAATTACTGGCGATGATTCTGTTAAGCCATAACCTTCCAAGATTAAAATTCCAACAGCTTCAAAAAATACTCCAAGCTCACGAGCCAATGCAGCACCACCAGAAACGAAGAAACGCAAACGTCCACCAGTTTTTTCGCGGATTTTACTAAACACTAATTTATCGGCAAGTTTATGTTTTAGTTTTAATCCAACAGGAACACCATTTTCTGTTTTCTTAGCAACGTGATAATCTTCGCCAACAGATATAGCCCAATTAAATATTTTTTGTTTTTTCTCTGGTGAAGCATCAACACCTTTTTTAACTTTTGAATAAATCCTTTCAAAAAGTCTAGGCACAGCAGTCATAACAGTTGGTTTAATTTCCATCAGATTTGAAGCCACTTTTTCGATACTCTCAGCGTAAGCAATTTCGGAACCAGCAGTAAGCGGAAGATAATATCCAGCCATGCGTTCAAAAACATGAGATAGCGGAAGGAAGGAGAGAAACAAATCATCTGTTCCAATTTCAATTATTTCGTGAACTGCCATAACGTTTGAAATCAGATTTTTATGTGTTAACATTACTCCCTTTGGTTCACCAGTTGTGCCAGATGTATATATTAATGTGCAAAGGTCATTTTCGCGTGCAAGTTTTATGTTATCAACAAAATGGTTTGGACTTTCTTTTGCAAATTCGAGCCCCATATTCTTAACATCTTTTAATAAGAACACATCCTTTTCGCCAGCAGTATCAATCTCATTCATAACAATAATAAAACGAAGAGATTTTACTTTGTCGCGTATTTTCAAAACTTTGTTCATATGAAACTGATTTGAAACAACAATACCAACGGCTTCAGAGTTGTTTAGAATAAACTCAATTGTTTCTGCTGTTGAAATTGGGTAAATGGGAACATCAACAGCACCAAGCCCAAGAATTGCCATATCTGTGTAAACCCACTCTGGACGGTTCTCTGCTATGATTGCAACTTTATCTTCTCTCTTCACACCAAGAGATGCTAATCCAAATGCTAATGAATTTGTCTCTTCTTTAAATGTAGAGTACGATATGTTTTCATACTTGCCACTTCTTTTTTGTCTAAATATTCCGTGATTGGCTTTAGGTCCAAACTCTTCGGTAAGATGAAGATATAATTCTGGAATGGTTTTGAAGTCTTTTAATCCTGGCATTTTTTATTCTCCGTTTTTTAATGTAGCTTTGCAATTTACACTAGCAATGTATCAGATGCAAATATTTTTTTGTTTTGGATATTTGACTGAATTGTAATTATTAGCATCTGCAATTTTTATTCAACTAACATCCAGCATCAAATATTCAATTAGACTTTAATAAAAATTTGTTTTCTATACAAAAGCCAAATGATAAAAAGCCAAAGCAAAATGTAGAAAATGGCAAACAGTAGCGAGGCGTTTATTGGTGAGGCTATTGGAAGAAACAGATTTGAATAAATATAATATTTTAAAGAAATTGATTCTCCGTTGGATGTAGTAACTTTTATTAAATAGAGTAGGCGTGCAACAATACCTGACAAAAAGAAAACAGCAATTGCATTAGTTCCATAAATATGAAATGGTTTTATCCACCACTTTTTATCTTGAACATCTATTAACCAATAACAGAATGCCAGGAAGATGAGAGCAAGTCCGCCAGTATAAACTACGTAAGAACTTGTCCATAAACTTTTATTTATTGGGAACCAGAAATCCCACGCATAACCTAATGCCATTAGAACAATTCCATAGAAAAACATCCAAACTGTTTTAGTGATTTTATCGTTATTGCTTCTTAGCCAATATCCAGTTAGCACGCCAATTAAAGCTGTACCCATTGCTGGAATTGTTGAAAGTAATCCTTCGGGATCCCAAGTTTTAGATGACCTCCACAAATGTCCATCTAGCAATAATCTATCGAGCCAAGCACCAAGATTTGTTGAAGGCTCTAAGTTTGGAGTTCCAAAACCGGGAACTGGAACGAGTGTCATCAATCCCCAATAAATTAGCAACAAAGCAGAAATAACATAAACGAGATTTTCTTTTCGCACATTTAGAAAAATTAGTGAAACAAAAAAATATACAACTGCAATGCGTTGCAATACTCCAGGAATTCTAATTGTTGATAAATCAAAGTAAGGAAATCCGCTAAGAAAAATTCCAAGCAAAAAGATTGTTAAGCTACGGCGTATTAATCTAAAAATAACATCTGTGCCTTTATTGTCGGCATGTCTATATTTTGAAAGAGAAAATGTAGTTGTAACACCAACAATAAAAAGGAAGAATGGAAAAATTAAATCTGTGGGTGTGCAGCCATTCCACTTAGCATGTTCGAGTGGAGAATAAATATTTGACCAAGAGCCTGGATTGTTTACGAGAATCATTCCAAGGATTGTAATGCCTCTAAAGACATCTAATGAGAGTAATCGTTCACTTTTCTTTTCAGACATAATCACCTTTTTAATAGACTAAACAAAATACTTTATTTTTTATAAATCATCAAATGTTAAAACGGTATAAAATATTTTTGTATAATTGTGCTTTCAATTTTTAACCATAGATAAACTATATGAAATTTGTAAGACAACTTTACGATTGGATGCTCCATTGGGCAGAAACTCCATACGGACCAATAGCACTTTTTGCGTTAGCATTTGCAGAATCTTCTTTCTTTCCTATTCCACCAGATGCTTTGTTGATAGCACTTGTACTTGGGGCAAGAAAAAAAGCATTTCGTTTTGCACTCAACTCAACCATTGCGTCTGTGCTAGGTGCTTTGCTTGGATATGCAATTGGCTCATTTATTTGGTGGAATGATGGTGGAGGGTTTTCAAATTTTGCTTTATTCTTTTTCCATAATATTCCAGGGTTTACAGAAACTATTTTCTATAAAGTTCAAGGACTTTATGAAGAATGGAATTTTTGGATTGTGTTTACCGCAGGCTTTACACCAATACCATACAAGGTTTTTACAATTTCGGCTGGTGCATTTGATGTAAATTTAATTCTGTTTGTGGTAGCTTCAATAGTTAGCCGTGCTGGAAGATTCTTTTTGGTAGCAGGCTTAATTTGGAAATTTGGCGACCCAATTAAAAGTTTTATTGATAAGTATTTTAACTTACTTGCAATTGCCTTTACTGTATTGCTAATTGGTGGCTTTGTTGGAGTTAAATATTTGTTTTAAGGAAACCATATTTTCAACTTTGCCAAGTAAAAGTACAGATTATGCTGACTTGAATGAACGAAAAATAAAGATTGATGTTCCTTAACTACTCACTGATATTTTTATATCTTTCGATTAAAATTAATAACATGTAAAGTTAGGTGTTCTGAATTTTTAATCTCCATTTTAGTTGTTTCAGTCATATTAATTGGTTGCTCTACTGTAAACTATTTACATCAACAGAACAATTTTTGAACTTGCTGTGTAGGGTAAAACTTAAACTGTACAATTAATCAATTCTCTCGTTTAACCACTTTTAAGCCCCATTGTGTGGCTATTATTAGCCATATGCATTAAAAATTTTCGATAAACATTCCAAATAGCTAATTTTTAAGGCTTTTATATTTTGGTATAAAAATAGCAATAAGTGTAATACCAAATTATATTAAAAGGAAGTTATGTGTGGTATTGCAGGTATAATTAATAAGAAAAACGATAGCGTTTCAAATCTTGACCGAAGTCTTGAAACTATGAATTTTCTTCAGAAGCACAGAGGTCCCGATGGAAATGGGGTTTGGACTAACTCAAAAAAATCGATAGGAATAGCTCATACGAGGTTATCTATTATTGACATCGAAGGAGGAAACCAACCCAAAACCGATAAATCGGGTAACTCGATTGTTTTTAACGGAGAAATTTATAATTATATTGAACTAAAAAAAGAGTTGGATGGATTTTACAATTTTGAAACAACTTCCGACACAGAGGTTTTGCTTGCTTCTTATCTAAAGTGGGGCGAAAAATGTGTTGACCATCTCGAAGGAATGTTTGCTTTTGCAATTTGGAACAACAAACAAAATAAATTGTTCTGTGCAAGAGATCACTTTGGAATAAAACCATTCTATTTTTACGAAACTGGTAACCTCTTCTTTTTTGCTTCCGAGGCTAAGGCACTTCTTCCGTTTGTAGAAAATATTGAGCTTAATAACGAAGCATTGCAAGATTATTTAACTTTTCAGCTTGTCCTTGATGGTAAAACGCTATTTAAAAATATTTTCGAGCTTCCACCCGCACATGCATTAACCATAAAAAATGGTGTTCGTACAGTTTCAAGGTTTTGGCAAGTTTATTACAATGTAGATAACGACCACACTGAATCCTATTTTCTGAAAAAAACAAAAAAAATGATCGAAAATTCTACAAAACTTCATACACGAAGTGATGTAGAAGTTGGTTCGTATTTAAGTGGTGGAATTGATTCGAGCATTATCTCTGCTTTAGGAAATAGATATTCCGATTTTGATGATTTCAAATCCTTTTTAGGAAAATTTTCGATAAGCGAAACTTATGACGAAAGTAAATATGCTCGTTCGGTAGCAAATATGCACGACCTCAAATTGAAGGAAGTTGATATTACCAAAACAGATTTTATTAACAACATAGAGCAATTAATTTACCATCTCGATTATCCTGTAGCCGGTCCTGGTTCATTTCCACAATTTCAAGTATCGCAAGAAGCCTCGAAACATGTAAAAGTTGTTTTGGGTGGACAAGGTGGCGATGAAATTTTTGGCGGATATGTTCGTTATTTGATTGCATATTTTGAGCAGTGTATTAAGGGCGGAATTGAAGGCACACTAGATAATGGCAATTTTATTGTTACATATCAATCAATAATTCCAAATCTACAAAGTATGGAAAACTACAAACCACTTCTTAAAGAATTTTGGAAAGATGGACTTTTTGATGAGCCTGATAAAAGGTATTTTAGATTAATTAATAGATCGTTAACACTCGATAAAGAAATAAATAGAAACGAGTTAGGAAAATACTCGGCATACGAAACATTCCGAAAATACTATTACGAAAACAATACGCAGCGAGATTCGTATTTTGATAATATGACAAACTTTGATATGAAAACCCTTCTTCCAGGCTTACTTCATGTTGAAGATAGAGTTAGCATGGCTCACGGATTAGAGAGTAGAGTCCCGTTTCTTAATCATAAATTAGTGGAATTTGTAGCAACAATTCCAGCAAATATTAAGTTCAAAAATGGCACTTTAAAAAAAGTTCTAATTAATGCAATGAAGCACGAACTACCTAAAGATGTATATAAACGAAAAAACAAAATGGGCTTTCCTGTTCCACTTAACGAGTGGGTAAATAATGGATTAGGCTCGTATGTTCACGATATTTTTAATTCGCAAAAATCGAAAGATAGAGCAATTTTTAATAGTGATGAAATCCTTAACGGACTCCATACCGAAGGTAAATTTGGCAGAAAAATTTGGGGATTATTATCGCTGGAATTATGGCACAAACAGTTTATTGATAACCAAAGTTATTTTAGCAATCTATTAAAAGAAAATAGGGTTGCATAGTTATTAAATACACAAGGCAATTATGATAATATGGTTAATAGGTTTATCTGGTGCTGGTAAAACCACACTTGGTAAAAAATTAGAGGAATACTATAAAAACTTAGGTAAAAAAACTATTTTTATTGATGGCGATGAAGTTCGCAATTTTTTCAACTCCGATTTAGGCTATTCAAAAAAAGATAGAACCGAAAATATTAAGCGGATACAACTTGCAACATATTTTTTGAGTAAAACGGATTTAATTACTATTGTTTGCAATATTTCTCCATTCGAAGAGTTAAGAAATTTCCAAAGAGAAAAGATTGATAATTATGTAGAGGTTTATCTGAAGCGAGAAATTGACGAATGTAAAGAGAACGATGTTAAAGATATGTATAAAACCAATATTGGAAAAACAGATATTGTTGGAGACGACCTACAGTTTGATGAACCACTAAAAACTGATTTAATTTGCAATACAAGTAAAGAGAGCATTATCGAATCACTCAAAAAAATTATTGCATTTACTGAACAAAAATTTATGGAAATGAAAAATTGAGCATTTTATACGAAATAAACGAAGAGACTTTGCAAGATTTAATAAACCTTTCAGTTGGTTTGTTTAACCCATTAAAAGGATTTGTAAACCGAGACGATTATTATTCAATAATTAATAACTACTCGTTATCCAACGGTAATTTATGGACAATTCCAATAACTTTTGATGTAGATGAAGAGACTTACGAAAAATCGAAAACCGCTAAGAACTTACATTTAACTTATAATAAAAAAGTTGTTGCTCAAATAGAAATATCCGATTGGTTTGAGGTTAACTCACAAAAAGATGCCATTAAAATATTTAGGACAAACGATCTAAAGCATCCTGGAGTTAGTAAAGAAGTATCGCGAAACAAGTTTCGATTAGCTGGTGAACCAGAAATTATTGATAAATCAATTCTGCTAAATGCTTTAAAACCTACCGAAACAAAAGAAATTTTCAAAAATAATGGATGGAAAACAATTGTTGGATTCCAAACCAGAAACCCCGTTCACAAAGCTCACGAGCATTTACAACGAATTGGATTAGAAGTTTGTGATGCCTTGTTTATCAATCCGTTGGTAGGATGGAAAAAAGCAGGCGATTTTTCGGAGGAGGCTGTAACAGAAAGTTATAAATCGATGATAGAAAATTATTATCCAAAAGATAGAGTTCACTTTGATGTCTTAAAAACTCCAATGAGATATGCTGGTCCGAGAGAAGCAATTTTTCATGCTTTAATTAGAAAAAATTTAGGATGCACACATTTTATTATTGGAAGAGATCATGCTGGCGTTGGCAATTATTATGGAAAATATGAAGCACACGAATTAGTAAAAACTCTTAAAAAGAAATTTAATTTTGGAATAGAACTTCTTCTTCTAGGTGGACCTTATTATTGCACAAAATGTAAACAAATTGTTACAGAGCATTCTTGTGGTCATAACGGTAGTTATATTAAAGAAATTAGTGGAACTACGATACGAAAAATAATTAGTAGTGGAAAGAACCCAGAAACAGAAATTATGCGTCCAGAAATTTTGGCAACTTTAAATAATCTTAAATCAGAAATATTTATTAGGGAATAATATGGAGAAAGTAATTGTAACAGTTGGTCCTGCACTATTTAAAGATGAAATGCTCAAAAGGGTTCATAACAGTAGTTATATTTATAGAATTAATGGTGCACACGGCTCTATTGACGATATAAAAAACAATGTATTGTTTATTAGAAGTGAAATTCCAGAAGCACAAATTCTTATAGATTTGCCAGGAAATAAAGTTAGAACAAAAAACATAAACCTTCCAATTAAGTTACAAGTTGGCACAGAATTTACTCTTACAAACAAGGATGTAAACTACTCTAACTTTTTTGACCATTTGAAGATTGGAGATACTATTTGGGCAAACGATAGCACACTAAAATTTGAGGTTTTATCTGTAAATTCAACCGAAGTACAACTGCTATCGCACTCATGCGGAGATTTAAAAACCAACAAGGGACTTCATGTTCGTGGAATTCACAAAAATATTCCATTCTTTTTCGAAAAGGATTTGGAGCTAATTCAATTAGCAAAAGATTTATTTGTTAGCCATGTTGGACTCTCGTTTGTTAGAGATATTGACGATATTAATTTAGCCAAAAGTTTAATTGACACCGAAATTCAAATAATACCAAAAGTTGAGACACTTTCGGCAGTAGAAAATTTGGATGAAATTATTAAAAGCGTTGATGTTATTAATGTTGATAGAGGAGATTTATCGACAGATGTAGGAATTGAAAAGATTTATTCGTATCAAAAATTTATAATTGAACGTGCAAATTTATATCATAAAAAAGTGTTTCTCGCAACACAATTTTTCATGAACATGGTAGAGAAACCTGTTCCAACAATTGCAGAAATAAACGATTTTCACAGTTGCATTAAGCTTGGCATTTACGGAATTCAGCTTTCTGAAGAGACAGCAATTGGCTTATACCCCAAAGAAGTTTTGAATGTGGTAAACAATGTTGTTAGTGAAATTAAATTAGAAAAAATGAACTTTGCAGTATGAAGATAGTTGATAAAATAGGGTTTGTAATACATCAAATTGATATTACAAACCACTATTTAAATATTTGGAAGCTCCTTAAAAAAAATAATTTTGTTATAATTAGTTACAACGACCATGAACCATTGTTAGCTTTTTGTGAGCAACACAAATACAATTATATAACTTATCAAAATGTAGTAGCTCAAAAAATCAAGTATAAACATTTAGTAAGCCATCAGCTAATGGGATATGTGGATAATGATGAACGAAAAGGCTATATACTTAAACAAATTGGATTAATAAATATTAGATTAATGTATGCTTTAGGTAAAAGCAAATGGCATTTTGCCGAGTGGAATAATTTATACGATATAATATTATGCTATGGTCCTTATCAAGTAGAAAAGCTTAATTATTTAAAGCGTCCTTTAAAAATTACAGTCGGTTATCCTCGTTACGATAATCTTTTTAAACCCAATTATAAAAGCAAGTTGGATTTAAATAAATACAATTACAACCCAAACAAAAAAACAATTTTATGGTTGCCAACTTATAACAAACTTTCATCTATTGATGCTTTTGCCAAAGAGATATCTAATTTATCAAATGAATTTAATGTTTTTGTAAAACCGCATCCTGGAACAATAATGTATGAAAAAGCAAGAGTTAATAAGTTGGACTCTTTACAATTTACATATTTTTTCACAGAAAATATCGATAATGGTAATCTTTTCCAAATTTCGGATTTTATTGTTTGCGATTATGGTGGAACAGCTTTTGGGGCAATTTATTTGGATAAAAATTTGCTTCTACTAAATGTTCCAAATGCAGAAGTAGATGTTAATATTGAGGGAGATTCAAGCGATATAGATTTAAGAGATGACATTAAAAATATAAATTTTGATGATAATTTTTCGTTATTGGAGATTTTTAATAACGAAAAATATTGGGATAGACAAAAAGAAGCAAGAAAGAATTTAAGAGAAAAATATTTTTCTCCTTTCTTTGGTATTTCATCACATGTTGCTGCGAATGTTTTAAACAACATAGATTTGGTATTAAAATATAGAATTGAAGGGAATTTAGTAGCAGATGAAAATGAAAAACTTCAACGAGCTGAGTATTTTATTGAACAGGGAATGTACAACGATGCTGAACCATTTCTTGAAGATATTCTTTCGTTTACTAAAAAATCGGTTAATGCCTTAATTGATTTATCGGTTGTTAAAATTTTTCAAGAAAAATATATCGACGCTCAAAATTGCCTCTATACTGTTCAAAAATTGGAACCAAGCAATTCTGTTGCTAAAGAAAATATTAAGTATATGGTTGAAAATGGCTTTATAAATGGATAATATTGATAAAAAATTGGCGGTTTTTACAAAAAACCAAAGTCCCTATGGATACAAATATCTAGAGCTTCTTTTAACTAAGAAGGTTAAGCCAAGTTTAATTGTAGTTGAAAAAACAACTCTACTCAAAAGATATAAAATGGCAAAATATCTTTCAAAAAAAATAGGATTGATAGATGCAATAAGATATAATTGGGGCTTTTGGAGTTCTATTTTTCTGAAGTTTTTTACAAAAAAAAATAAAATTGATTACAAAAAATATTGTTCGAACATAATTTTTGTGAACAACATTAATTCCATAACAGTTGTTAATCAATTAGAAAATAACAAAATAGAAAAAGTTGCGTTGGCACATAGTAGCATAATACAAAAAAAAATTCTAGAAATTAAAAATCTTTGGGTTATTAATGCACATCCTGCAATATTACCCAAATTTAGGGGTGTGGATGTTGTAAAATGGTCGCTTTTTTTCAAATATCAGTTAGGGGTTACTCTACATATTGTAAGCCCAAAAGTGGATACAGGTGCAATATTAAAACAAGAAAATGTTACTGTTACAGAGAGTGATACAATAAAATTGATAGAAGATAAAACTGTTACAAAATCTATAGAAATGTTAGTTGAAGCAAGCATTTTAGGAAGTAGCCACTATACAGATAAATTTGAGCAAAGCCTTGATGAAGGTACGCAATTTTATTTGATGCCATTTTCAATATTAAAACAATTAAACTCAAATTTTGAATTGATAAAAAAACACTATTTAAGAGAACAAAACTATGGAACATAACTATTTTAAAAATGACCCACTAAGTCAATTTTATAACTTAAATAAGTTGGATAGCGTAATTTTAACTTGCGATGTAGATTGGGCACCAGAGTACGCAATTGAAAGTGTAATTAATTTAATTGCTAAATATGGTTTTAAAATAAACATTTTTGCAACTCATAAATCGGAAGTTTTGCTTAAAAAGCATGAGCATGTAAACATTGGATTACATCCCGATTTTACACGACCATCACAAAAAGATTGGTTCGATAAAAAAATTCTTAATTTGAAAGAGATTTACCCAAATAGCAAGGGGATGAGGTCGCATCGCAATTTTTTTGGGCAGAACATTGGAGATTTAGCACATCAAGCAGGATTAAAATATGATGTAAGTTTTTTTCTTTGGAATGAACCATACTGCCAAGCACATTTGGATTATAATGGGATGGTTCGCTTTTCATATTTTTGGGAGGACGGAATTCACTTAGATTTAGGGAAATCATTTGATGTCAGTTCCATTAATTTAGAATCACCCGGATTAAAAATTTTGAACATTCATCCAATTTTATTTTATCTGAATTCCGATACAGAAGACCATAGGAGGGCAGTTACTTCGCAATATAGCGATTTAACAATAGCTCCTAAATTGGAAATAGATAATGAAATTAATAGAGGATATGGAATTCAAAATTTTTATAAGGAAATATTAAATTATTTAAAAACAAAAAATGTTAAAACCTATTTTCTTGAAGAACTTACTGATATAAAATTAAACAGTAAATTATTGACGCAAAAAATGTCATTAGGAATTTGAAAAATGAACACGAAAAACAAAATTTTAATGCTAGCTCACGATAGCCGAATTGACAGAAGAATTCTGGACGAAGCACGTACTTTAATTGGCAATGGATGGGAAGTTACTGTAATTGCAGGTCCTCCACCAGAACCAAATTATACTTGGGATGAAGAATGTTACCCCGATGTGAAAATTTTACGGTTGCCTTTACGGAAGGAGGAGTTAACACCACTGCCAGAAGAAATTAAGAAGTATGCCTTCTCGGAAGTAAACTGGTCGGATATTTTTCCGCATTTTAATTCGTTTATAAAAATGGGATTAATGAATAGAGCAGATATTATTGTTGCTCACGATTTGCCACAACTTCCTGCAGCCGTTACGCTTGCCTCTATTTTCAAAAGTTATGTTGTATATGATTCCCACGAGTTATATCCTCAGCAATTTGCTCACGGAAAACGAAAAAGGGATTTATATTCTGAAGTAGAAGAATATCTAATTAATTATGTAGATCAAGTTATAACCGTTAGCGATTCATTTTCAAAATTTATATCAATAAAATACCAAATAACTCCTCCAGAAGTAATTTTAAATGCTCCGGCAATAGAGAGTTCCATACTTCCAATAAAAAAGACTAACATTATAAAAGAAAATTTAGGATTATTGAAAAGCGATAAAGTGTTACTATATCAAGGTGGAGTTTCATTTCTTAAAGGAGATGTGAGAAACTTAGAAAAACTTCTGTTGGCTATGGAATATGTAGAAAATGAAAATATCAAACTCGTATTTATGGGAACAAAAGGATTTCGGTTTGATGATTTTATTCAAATTGCAAAAACTAAAAAACTATACAATAGAAAATTTTTCTACCACGAATCTGTTCCTCAAGATAAGTTGCTAAACTATACAACCTCGGCTGATGCGGGTATAATTCCATATCCACATGTTGATTTTAACACATATTTCTGCTCACCTAATAAACTATTTGAATTTATTGTTGCCGGTCTCCCAATTCTTGCCAACTCATCCCCTGAGCTAAATAGTTTTATTAAAGGCAAAAATATAGGTACTACAGTTGAAATGACCGATGCTCATTCAATTGCAAAGGCAATTGATAATTTTTTTGCAAGCGATTTATCCGAATATGGGAAAAATGTAAGGCAGATAAATAGCAATCATATTTGGGAAGTCGAAGGGGAAAAATTAAAACAAATTTATAAAAATTTGATTAAGAAAAAATCTAAAACGGATAATTCAATGCCAACCTCTCTTCGTGTAATTGATCATCTTATAGAAACAGGAGCCTTAGATTTAGCTGAAACCGAATGTGAAAACTTATATGTAAAAGTTCCTAAAAACATCGAAATTGCAAATTATTTATCGTTAATTAAATACAAAAAAAATAAAACTTCGGAAGCAGAGAATATTATTAGAAATTCATTAAAGATATCTCCGAACAACGAAATACTTTTGGATAACCTAAATTTAATATCCGAAGAGTATTATAAAAAACCGAGTTTATCAAAGAACAAACAACATTTAAGCGATTACCTATTAAATTAATAATAAAATTATCATGAAAAATAAAATAACATTTTCAGTTTGCATATTTACTTACAATAGAGCAAAATACATTTCAGATTCTATAACAAGCGTTACAAAACAGCTTTATTCAAATTATGAGCTTATAATTGTAGATGATGGCTCAACTGATAATACAGAAGAGGTTGTAAAAGGCTTTAATTCGGATAAAATTAAATATATTAAAAAAGAGCATTCAGGTGCACCAGCTACAAGAAACCAAGCAATAAAAGAAGCATCTGGCAATTTTATAGTTTGGCTTGCCGACGACGATATTTTACTTCCATCAGCTTTGCAGTATTATGCAATGTACCTTAATAAAGTACCTAATGCCGATGTGCTTTATTGTAGCCTAAAAACTTTTGATGAAACAAACGATGAAGCTAAAACAATTGGAGGAATTGATTGGTATAATAAAAATGATGAAGCATTAGCATTTTTGATGAAAGGTAGCCCAATAACCGATGGTGGATGTGCAGTAAAACGGACAATATATAACGAAATTGGTGGCTACAACGA
The DNA here is from genome assembly GCA_947311785.1 of uncultured Ignavibacteriales bacterium. Classification (GTDB taxonomy): domain Bacteria; phylum Bacteroidota; class Ignavibacteria; order Ignavibacteriales; family Melioribacteraceae; genus 1-14-2-50-31-20. The sequence goes on from CAMZLW010000173.1 coordinate 21,491, forward strand.
AGATTTTAAACGTGCACAAGATTATGAATTTTGGTCAAGATTAATACAAAAGCAAAAATATAGATTGTTACATGTTCCCAAATATTTGTATCTATATCGGTTACACGGAAACAATATTACCGGAATGTTTGATGAAAATACCGATTATAGTTACGAAATAAAAATTATTGAAAATCTTCTTAATAATAATAAATTAGAAGTATTGTTTCCCCAATTTGGCTGGAATAAAAATAGAAAAGAAGCTGAATTTGTCTCCTATTTCTTCCTTACATCAAAGTTCTATTATCTCAAAAATATTGAACTGGGCGAAGAATATCTTAACAAATGTTTACAAATTAGAAATTTAAATAATGATGAAATTAATCAAATATATAAACTGATTTTGCAAACTGATAAAATTGATGCAGAAAGGATATATTCCAAATTAATAAAAAAGGAGGAAGACCCAATTTTAGAGAAGTACGATTTAGCTATAAAAAAAATAGATGATGGAGATATAATAACTGCTCATGCTAAATTAGAAGAAATTTTGGAAGAAACAAAAAATAGTACTGGCACACTCCCCTTTGATACTTCCAATCTCCATATTATTGTTGGTAATCTCTCTTTGTTGCAGCAAAAATTGGATAATGCAAAAGAACACTTTGAAAATGCGTTAGAAATAAATCCTTTTTCATCTCTAGCTTGTCAAGGTCTGGGTGAAATATTTGAGAAAATTGAAGAATATGACGCTGCTAAAACAATGTTTGAGTGGGCAATTAAAAATGATAAACAGAACGAAGCTGCAAAACAAAAGTTAACTCCATTAAATAAAGCTCTTGGTTTAGATGAAAACGATTTTTCTCTTTCGGAAGAGAGTTGAATGGTTGAATGAATTTACAATCATGCAACCATTCATTCAATCCATTCCCACTATTCCCCCATCTGCACAATATTAGCCAATTACAAAATCAAACATACTTATCCATAAAATAAAATCGTTGTTTTTATTCAATATCCCAACTATTTACTATTTGGCACATCTGTTGAAAGAGTTCTGTAAACTCAAAAAACTAAGGAGTAAATTATGAACATGAATCAATTGGTAGATTCTGCGTATGATTCTTTCAACAATAAAAAATATAATGAATCATTGGAAATTTTAAGCAATGTTGATGAAGTACTGAAAGTTGAAAAATTACCTGACAACGAGAAAGATACTATTCGTGTGAGCTTATTAAATCTTAAGGGATTTAATTATTTAGGTCTTAATGCTTTAGAAAAAGCTACTGAAATGTATGCAGGAGCATTAGAAATTAATCCAAATTCTTCACAAGCGTGTGCTGGTTTAGGCGAAGTTTTTCATATGCAATACAAAGAAGAAGAAGCAAAAACAATGTTTGAGTGGGCAATTAAAAATAACCCAGGTAATTTGTTTGCTGTTTCTGGTCTTGCAAAAGTTAATAGAGATTTAGGATTAGAAGCCAACCACAATAATTTAGTATTAAATTAACGGAAATAAAATGCCAAATTTAACGCTAAGTATGATTGTAAAAAACGAAGAAGCAAACTTAAGAGAATGCCTCGAATCGGTAAAAGACGTTGCAGATGAAATTGTGATTGTTGATACTGGTTCAACAGATAACTCTCTAAAAATTGCTGAGGAATTTGGAGCAAAGATATTTAATTTTGATTGGATTAATGATTTTTCTGCTGCTCGTAATTATGCGTTAAAACAATCCACTGGCAATTGGATTTTATACCTTGATGCTGATGAAAGATTGAATGGCAGAAGCAAACTTGAACTTAAAAAGATTACAAAAAAAGAGAATATGCTTGGAGTTAATTGTTTAATAAACAATGTTGATGAAATTACTGGAACTCCTAAATTTATGAAATATGTGCGTCTTTTTCGTAATTCTGAAAAGATTAAATTCTCAGGCAAAGCTCACGAACAAATTGAAGTATCCTTAAAGAATAACAACTACTCAATAATAAGTTCCAAAATTGAAATTATTCATCTTGGGTATAATATTGGCAAAGCTGGTTTAAAAAAGAAAGCGGAGCGCAATCTATTTCCATTGTTGGAAGAATACAAAACAAATCCTTCCTCGTATTACGCATTTCAATTAGCAAACACCTACAAAGTTTTAGAGGATAGAGAAAATGAAATTAAGTATCACAAAATAGCAATTCAAGATGAAAATCTTAAAAGTGAATACAAAGCTGTTGGATATTTAACGTTAGCCGATTATGCTTTGCGTGATAATAAAATTGATATAGCCTTAGAATACGTAGCTGCTGGCTTAGATTTAGACAAAAGTCATCCTCTGTTAAACTTAGTTGCATCTCAGATATTTAATGCAAAAAAAGAAAATAGTAAAGCCATAGAACTGTGCAAAACAGCTCTGCTTGAAAATAGAAAGAGTAGCAACATCGAAAACATAACTGATTTAATTAGCATAATACTTCCCGAAGAGAAAATATTAAAACATGGTTTGTATCTCTCAATATCTGGCAATAATCAATATATGTTTAACTATTTTTTAATAGAGCTAAACAGATTAGATAATTTTGATAAAATAGAAGTTGGCTTAATTGAAAAATTATTTAACTATGTTGAATTATCTGAAGAAGAGCTAAGTTATTTGGGCAGAGTGGTTGATGTTGATAGTATAGATTTATACTTAATTCTTATTGCAAGAATAGAGAGCAAGCAAACTCAACTAAACGCTCTTTTCTTTTTGAATGACAAGTTTGAAATGAATTCTAAATATTTAACAAGGCTTGGTTTAAGTCTTTACGAAAATGAATATAGAGGTGAAGCTACACAAATATTTGAACGCTCTCTAAAATTGGAAGAGAAGGATCCTTCGCAAGTTTTCTATTTAATTTCAATTTATGTTGATGAAAACAAGTATGAAAAAATTCCAGAATTACTAGAGTTTGCAATGAACGAGTTTTCGCACATATCTGGAATTCAAGAAAAATTAAATAATGTAATTAAAAAATTAGAACCTATTTTAATAAATTAGAAGACGGAGAAAATAATGGGATTTCAAATTAATACTAATATAGGGGCGTTAAAAGCGTATAATGCTCTTGCAAGTTTGAATTCAAAAGCTGAGAAAGCACAGTTACGCCTGGCAACTCAAAAAAGAATAAATAGCGTTGCCGATGATACTTCGGGTTTTAATGTTGGCAAGTCCTTAGATCAAAAAGTAAAATTGATGCAGGCTGCAAAAGGTAATGTTGGCTCGGCTAAGGATATGCTTGCAACTGCCGAAAGCCAATTAATATCTATAAAAGATATGATAACTTCAATTAGAGCAAAAATTGCCGATGCATCTAACCCAGCAGCAGATAAAACTGCAATTGCAAATGATATTAAAGCAATAGGACTAGAAATTGATAGTGCCATTACCACAACAAAATTTAACAACACTAGTTTACTTATGTCTGGTGCAAGTGGAACAGGAGCTGGATTTACATTCCAAACTGGTGCGGCATCAACGGATACACTTGTGGTAGATTACGGACAATACTTAGGTGGCTCGGATGATACAAGCACACATGGTGGAAGTGCAACTAATGTTCATCTTGATGTAAAAAATGCTTTAGATAGAATTCTTGGTGTTGCCAGTGGTACAATTTCTGCATTAAATACTAATAACGATTTAGATGATTTTGAAAGCAAAATTGATAACGCATTAGGTTCTATTGGTAACTCTGTTCAGAGATTAAATGCTAAAGATGATTTTTTAACTTCTGCTATTGCAAACTCGCAAGCATCTGTTTCCCGCTTGTTTGATGCAGATATGGCAATGGAACAATTAAACGCAACAAAAGCCTCTATTGGCGGACAAGCTGCAACAGCTATGGTAGCTCAATTAAACATGGCACCTCAAGCGGTTTTACAATTAATGCAATAAATAATTTAGATAAATGGAGTAAATGAAATGGGATTTCAAATTAACACAAACATCGGAGCTCTAAAAGCTTACAATGCTCTTGCAGATTTAAATGCAAAAGCAGAAAAAGCTCAACTACGCCTTGCAACACAAAAAAGGATTAATAGTGTTGCTGACGACACATCAGGCTTTAATGTTGGCAAATCGTTAGATCAAAAAGTTCAACTTATGCAAGCAGCCAAGGGAAATGTTGGCTCGGCAAAGGATATGCTTGCAACTGCCGAAAGCCAGTTGATATCTATTAAGGATATGCTTACTCAAATTAGAGCAAAAATTGCTGATGCTTCAAATCCCGCAGCAGATAAAACGGCTATTGCTAATGATATTAAAGCAATAGGATTAGAAATTGATTCTGCTATTTCAACAACTAAATTTAACGACACAAGCTTGTTGATGTCTGGTGCTAGTGGAACTGGTTCAGGATTTACTTTCCAAACTGGTGCTGCATCTACCGATACACTAAAAGTAAATTATGGCCAATATATTGGCGGTGCTGCTACTGTTGCTGGCGGAAGTGCCACCAATGTTCATGCAGACGTTGCAACTGATTTAGGAGCAGTAATTGCGGTAACCGATGCAGCAAGTATTTCAGCCCTTGATATTGATGATTTTGAATCGGCTATTGATAATGCCTTAGGTAGTATTGGTAATTCGGTTCAACGTCTAAATGCTAAGGATGATTTTTTAACCTCGGCAATTGCAAACTCGCAAGCATCTGTTTCGCGTCTGTTTGATGCAGATATGGCAATGGAGCAGTTGAATGCTACTAAAGCTGCAATTGGCGGACAAGCTGCAACAGCAATGCTGGCACAGTTAAATATGAGTCCGCAGCAAGTTTTACAATTATTAAACTCATAAATAATAATTTTATAAAGACATAACACGGCGTGTTTCTACAATTAAATATATGTTATCTTGAGCATGCCAACTGGTTATTGCACAGATTAGTAATCTGTGCTACGCCTACCTAAAAATGTATAGTAGAAAAAAATTATAAAAAAGCTAAACAATTCTAATTCTCCTCCGATAATATGTTTGAAAGAAAAATCTTTTAGTAAAAAATAGGCAAGATGTCTGTTAATTTAATAAACATTATACATGGAGGTAGAAATGGGATTTCAAATTGCAACAAACATCGGAGCTTTAAAAGCTTATAATGCTCTATCAAGTTTGAACTCAAAAACACAAAAAGCTCAATTACGTCTTGCAACTCAAAAAAGAATCAATTCAGTTGCTGACGACACATCTGGTTTTAACGTTGGTAAATCGTTAGACCAAAAAGTAAAACTTATGCAATCTGCACAAGGTAATGTTGGCTCGGCAAAAGATATGTTAGCTACTGCAGAGAGTCAGTTAATATCTGTTAAAGATATGCTTACTCAAATAAAAGCAAAACAAGCAGATGCTTCAAACCCCGCGGCAGATAAAGCTGCAATTGCAAATGATATTAAAGCAATTGGTGAAGAAATTGCAAATGCTTTTTCAACAACAAAATTTAATAATACTTCATTGTTAGTATCTTCCTCAGGTGCTGGCGGAGGTGTTGGTTTAGGCTTTACTTTCCAAACTGGTGCTGATTCGACTGATACGTTAAAAGTAGATTATGCAACAAGTACTGGTGGTGGAAATTTAACTGGAACAATAGCAACCGAACTTACCACAGCTGGTGGTCTTACAGTAACAGGTGTTTCCACAATAGTTAGAGACGCATTAGATGGAACAGACGATGCTGGTACTATTGGTATTGCCGAAGTTACGAGTAGCAATATTTCGGACCTTTCAACAAATTTATCCGCATTTGAAACAGAAATAGATAAAGCACTTGGTGCAATTGGTAACTCTGTGCAACGTTTAGATGCAAAAGACGACTTTTTAACATCTGCTATTGCAAACTCGCAAGCATCTGTTTCGCGTCTGTTTGATGCAGATATGGCACAAGAACAGTTGAACGCTACCAAAAGTTCAATCGGTGGACAAGCTGCTACTGCAATGTTAGCTCAACTTAATTTTGCACCACAAGCTGTATTACAATTACTTGGTTAAAAAATAAATAATAAAATCAAATACTAATCTGTATCTGATAAAATAAACAATAAAATGGCACGGATGCCATATTTAATAACAAATATACATGGAGGTATATCATGGGATTTCAAATTGCAACAAACATCGGAGCGTTAAAGGCTTATAATGCTCTATCAAGTTTGAACTCAAAAACACAAAAA
>CAMZLW010000174.1 GCA_947311785.1 uncultured Ignavibacteriales bacterium
TCACTACCAAAATTTAATAATAAATTAAAAAAATCCTCTGAAAACACGGCACACCTTTTTTAATGCAAATTTACTAATTCCACAACAATAAGGGTAGAACCAAAAAATTGTTCACCCAGCGGAATGGGGAACAGAACAAATAAGCTATATTTCAAAATCTAAAGCTACTAAGTTAACTTCAACACCTGCAAAATTTTCACCAGACAATGTTTCGGTTAAAACAAAATCAGAATCAGCTTATTGGGTTATGGGAGATAGAATGCCCGACTGTGAATCTAGCGACCCCAACGACTGTAGAGTTTGGTGTTATAAAAAATCCCCACCTGTTTTTGATTTTTACAAAGTACAACAACTAGACAAAGATGTTGATGTTAGTAAAACACCAATTGAAGAAAAAACTAAAACTTATACTAAAAAAGTAGTTACAAAAAAAGCTTGGGTTGAAGAAGTTGAAATACCAGCACAATATGCTACTATAACAAAAACAGTATTAAAAAAGGATGCTTGGGTAGAAACAATAAAAGTTGATGCTGAGTATAAAACCGTTACCAAAGAAGTTTTAGAGAAAAAAGGTGGACTTACACAATGGAAAGCTGTTGCGTGTGAGTTAACAGACTATAACTTAATACCTATTAACTGGAATTTAAATAGTGCTACATTAACACCCAATGCTAAAAAAATTATTGAAGAATATTTAGTTCCTATATTAACAGAGAACCCAGATGTTGTTGTTGAAATTGCTTCTCATACCGATTCGCGTAACACAAAAAAATACAACCAAAACCTTTCGGAAAGAAGAGCAAGAGCCGTTGTGGACTATCTAATTGCTGAGCATGGAGTAAATGCCAGTCGCCTAGTTGCCAAAGGCTACGGAGAAACTAAATTATTAAATAGATGTTCTGATGGTGTAGTATGTACAGAAAGAGAACATAGGCAAAATAGAAGAACCGAGTTTAGAATTATTAGTCAATAGTAGTTTTTAATAGGAGATGTTAAAGCATCTCCTATGCTTTTTCTTCCCCCAAATACATCGTTTCATTTTTTACAACTGCGTTATTTAACTTCTAAAGATAATTTCCAAGCAAAGCTTTTTTTACTTCACTTCCTGCTCTTTATATTGCAACTGATACAACTTATAATAGATTCCCCTTTTGTTAAGCAGTTGTTGATGAGTTCCTACTTCTTTAATTTCCCCTTTGTGTAGCACAATTATTTTATTGGAGTTTTGGATTGTTGATAAACGATGTGCTATTACTATTGATGTTCGCCCCTTTAATAATTTCTCAATCGCTTTTTGAATCAGCATTTCTGTTTCAGTATCCACGCTTGAGGTTGCTTCATCCAAAATTAATATTTGTGGATTAAAAATTAATGCACGTGCAAATGAAATTAACTGTTTTTGTCCAACGCTTAATGTTGCACCCTTCTCTTTTACTTCTGCACTATATTTTGGGGGAAGTTTGGAAATAAAATTATCTGCACCAACAGTTTTGGCTGCTTTTACAATTTGTTCTTCAGTAATAGATGAATCACCAAGACTAATATTAGACGCAATTGTTCCAGAGAAAAGGAATATATCTTGCAACACAATTGAAATCTGATTTCGCAAATCCTCTTTGGATATTTTACGTAAGTCAACTCCATCAACACGAATGCTTCCTTTGTTAACATCGTAAAATCTGTTAAGTAAATTAATTATGCTAGATTTTCCTGCACCAGTTGCCCCAACAATAGCAACGGTTTCACCCGTGTTAACACTGAACGATATGTCTTTTAAAACATAATCATCATTGTTATATGCAAACCAAACATTTTTAAAATCTACATTACCTTTAAAATTATTTATTGTTATGGGGGTTGTCGGATTTTCAATTATCGTATCGTTATCCAACAATTTAAATACTCTTTCCGAAGATGCCATTGCAGTTTGCATAATATTATATTTTTCGGACAAATCGCGTATTGGACGGAAAAACATTTCGGTGTATTGGATAAAAGCAAAGAGAACTCCAATAGTCATTGTTCCATTAATTACATCGCCACCACCATACCAGATAATTAATGCAATTGCACCCGAGCTTAGAATTTCAACTATTGGAAAAAATATTGCATAATAAAAAATTGAATTTATGTTAGCTACTTTGTGAGCATCATTTATTTCTGCAAAATTTTTATTTTCTTTTTTCTCTTTTGAAAAGAGTTGAATTATACTCATTCCACCAATATGCTCTTGCATATACGAGTTTAAACGTGCAAGCTGAAAACGAACGTCTCGGTAAGACTCACGAACTTTTTTTCTAAAAAGAAATGTTGCATAAATCAATAGTGGAAGAACCGAAAGAGAAACAAGCGTTAATTGCCACTCCATCAAAAACATAAAAATTAAAATCCAAATGATGATAAATACATCACTGAAAATCATTACAATTCCAGACGAAAATAATTCGTTGAGTGATTCTACATCGTTTGTAACCCTAGTAACAATACGCCCAATTGGAGTTTTATCAAAATACTTTAACGCCAATTTCTGCACGTGTGCAAAAAGTTTAACACGCAAATCATAAATTATATTTTGCCCCATTAACTGCGTGTAGTAAGTAAGGAAGTATTGCACAACTGCTTGAAATATTAATGTGCCAAAAAGTATAGCCGAGATTGTAACAAGTCCGTCATAATTTTTATTTACAATGTAATCGTCAATTGCAATTTTTGTTAAGTATGGTCGTAGCGGACCCAACGCAGCAACCACAACATTCATAAATATTGCAATAACCACATACTTTTTATATGGTTTAACAAAACTCAACAATCTCTTCATCAGTTTCGAATCGTAAGCCTTGCCTAAAATTTCATCATCTTGGCTTTGTCCACCAACACTATGTTTACCTCCGCTACCCCTCACGTTGTAACTCTTCTTCTAACAATTGTTTGTAATGGATGTCGTAGTAAATTCCACCAAGCTCTAACAGCTCGTTGTGCTTGCCTTGCTCAGCAATAACGCCATTATCGAGTACAATAATGTTATCCGCATCTTTTACAGTAGATATTCTATGACTTATAATTATGCTTGTTCTATCTTTCATAAACTCTTTTAAGTTAATTAATATTTCTTCTTCTGTTTTTGTGTCAACGGCAGAGAAGCTATCATCAAGAATTAATATTTTAGGATTTATTGCTAATGCACGTGCTAGTGATGTGCGTTGTTTCTGTCCACCCGAAAGCGTAATGCCTCGTTCACCCAGTACTGTATTGTATTTATCAGCAAACTGACTAACGTCTTTGTTAAGTTGCGAAATTTCTGCTACCCTATTCAACAACAATTTATCGTCTAAGTTTTCAACTCCGTATAGTATGTTTTTTTCTAACGTTTCAGAAAACAAAAACGTTTCTTGTGGAACCATTCCAATGTTTTTTCTTAAAACGTCTAGTGGAATTAATTTTATGTTTTTGCCATCTATTAAAACATTTCCAGAAGTTGTATCAAACAATCTGGATATTAAATTAACTAAACTTGTTTTGCCAACACCAGTATGCCCAACAATAGCAAGGGTTGAGCCTTTTGGAATTTCAATATTTACCTTTGACAAAACTTCTGGAAGCTCGTCTCCGTATTTAAATGAAACATTTTCAAATTTAATTGTTCCATCTATTTCCTTAATAGAGTTATCTGTTTCTTTACTCTCTTTTATTTCAATTTCTTCATCATAAATTTTTTGCAATCGCTTCAAACTCGCATCAGCCTGTTGAATAATATTTGCAACCCATCCAAAAGCAATAGTTGGCCAAATTAACATTCCAAGAAAAAATAGGAACGCAGCGATATCGCCTAGAGTTAACTGGTTATTAATTACCATGTTTCCGCCAACAAGTATTAACAGAATTATAGATGTTCCAGTAATCAAAAACAACAATGGCATAAAGAGTGCTTGAATTTTTATCTTATCCATATTCCGTTTGCGATATTCTGAACTCTCCTTTGCAAACGTCTCTATTTCAAATGCTTCACGCACATATGATTTTATTATTCTTATTCCAGAAAAATTCTCTTGTGCCATTGTGGTTATGTCGGAAAACTTCTCTTGGATGAGTGTAAATTTCTTATGAATTTTTTTACTCAACTTGTAAACGAAAAAAGATAATATTGGAAGTGGCAACAAAATTGTTGCAGTTAAGGTTGCGTTTATTGAAAGCATAATTGTGATTACAATTAAAAACTTTATTGTTGTATCGATAGAATACATAACAGCAGGGCCAACATACATACGCACTGCAGCAATATCGTTTGTTGCGTGGGCCATAATATCGCCAGTAGATGTGTTCTGAAAATAACGATGCGAAAGTTTTAAAAGGTGAGTCCAAAAATCTTGTCGTAAATCAAATTCAATTTTTCGCGAAACTACAATTATAGTTTGGCGAATCATATATCTAAAAAATCCACTTACAACCGCAAGTGCAAAAATAATAATGGCATATCGAATTATTAAATCTTTGTTAGCGTTTGCATGTAGTGCATCAATGCTATCCTTTAACACCAATGGAATAAAGACTTGAGTAAAATCTGAAATAAGAATAAAAAGAATACCAAGTGAAAGGCGTCCTTTGTTTCTTCTAAAATATTTATTAAGCGTAAATAATCTTTTCATAAATTTTTCTGCAAATAGAGGATGGAAAGATAAGAAAATTTATTACAGAAATTGAGTAGGTAGTAATGTAAAAATATTGGAAACCTCAATCCCATTTGTAACCCACTCAAAAAAAATAGTGCTGAATTTAAATTTTGGGCTAAGCTAAAACTTAGACATCAAAAGAGAGTTCTTTCAAGCATCATTGGTTGAAAGGTAAACAAATTTTATGCAATTCTATTGTGGGTATATGAATAAAGAAAACATTCACTTATATTTAGGAGTTATAATAATTTTGATTTACAGGTAATTTGAAAATAATTTTAGACAAAATAAAACATTTCGTTCAAACCAACTCTATTAAAAGTAGAACTCTATCTAGTTTGATTTTTGATTTTGATACTATAGATTTCTCATCTATTCTAAACAACATTCAAAAAATTGAAGAGCCTTTTTTTTACACAACACACGTTAAAAAAAATATTAGTTTTTTAGGATTTAATTCTGTTTTCCAAGTAAAAGCATATGGTGATTCCCGAATTGAAAATACTGAAAAAAAAATATCGGAATTAGAAGAGAATTTTTGTTCTAATTGGAGTGAATACAATGTTGATGCTGTCCCTCTATTCTTGGGTGGAATGAAATTTTCGATAGATAATTCAAATGAACTATGGAGTGATTTCTCCGATTCCGATTGGTTTATTCCTAAGTTTTTGTTTTTGGAGCTTGATGGTAGGTCTTTTGTGGTTTATAATTTTTTTGGAAATCCATTTGTAAACGACAAGATAACATCTGATTTTGATACTCTTAAAATACTTTTAACAAAAAACAATTCAGATAGAACCATTGGAAAAATTAAAATTTCATCTAACGGAAAAGAGAAAAAGAGTTGGATTGATAATGTTAACAAGGCATTACGCGAAATTGATTCTGGAAGCGTTCAAAAAATTGTCCTTTCTCGTCAGGTTAATTTAGAGTTGGAATCTAAAACTAACATTACAAAAATATTAGAAAAACTTGGTGAAAATTACCCAAGATGTTACGTCTTTGCTTTCCGAAAAAACAAATCTATTTTCTTTGGAGCTTCCCCCGAAAAGTTAGCAAAAATTTCTAATGGTATAATTGAAGCTGATGCTTTGGCTGGTTCTATCTCACGCGGCAAAACAGAAGAAGAAGACACTGCCCTTGCTGAAACTCTTCTTGCTAGCAAAAAAGATTTGGCTGAACAAAAAATAGTTGTTTCGTTTATTAAAAATTCGTTTACACATTTTTGTGATAATGTAATTTATGAAAAGCATCCTATAATTAGAAAGCTACCCAACATCCAACATCTTTGGACGCCTATAAAAGGAGAAGTAAGTTCCGAACAATCCATTTTTTCAATACTAAAGGAGCTTCATCCAACCCCAGCTATATGTGGTGTACCTTGGACTAAAGCTAGAGATTCAATTATAGAAATGGAGCCTCACGACCGAGGGCTTTTTTCTGGAATGATTGGTTGGTTTAATTTTAACAACGAAGGGGAGTTTGCAGTAGCAATACGCTCTGCCTTATTAAAAGAGAAAACTATTTATGCTTTTGCGGGTTGCGGTATTGTAAATGGTTCTGTCCCAGAAATTGAATATGCCGAGTCCGAATTAAAACTGCGTCCAATAATATCTCTATTTGAAAATATTAAATAATTTTCTAAATTAGCCACAACTATTTAACAATTTTTAAGAAAGGGAAAAACGGGCCAATTTCCTTTATTCAAAACAAATAAAACCTTAATATATTATGACAAAATTAATAAATCACAACGTGCTTTGGGCTGAGTTGTTAGTAACTGCATTAGAAACATACGGAATAAAATATGCTTGCATCTCGCCAGGTTCTCGCAACACACCTTTAGTTGTTGCTTTTCAAAAATCGAAAAAGATAAAATCTTTTGTACATATTGATGAACGTTCTAGTGGCTTTTTTGCACTTGGACTTGTATATCAAACCAAATCGCCTGTAGTGTTAATAACAACTTCAGGAACAGCAGTAACCGAGCTTTATCCCGCCGTGGTTGAGGCATATTATAAACACGCACCGTTACTTTTGCTAACTGCTGACCGTCCACAATCTATTCACAACACGGGTGCCAACCAAACTATCAACCAGGTTAATATTTTTAAAAACCATGTTCGTGGATATTATGAAGCAGGAATGCCAAAAATTAATAAACCAAGTCTTTATGGATTTTCAAAAAAAATTGCTAGTGCAGTAGCTGATAGCATTAGTAAAAAAGGACCTATTCAATTTAACTTCCCTTTTGCAGAGCCATTTGAACCCTCTACTGGAACGGAAGAAATAACTTCAAGTTTTATTGAATCGATGCATAAAGATTTTAGTAAAAATGTTTTACACATTTATTACAAAAATAAAAAAAACAACGACATACAATACCTAGTTGATCTTTTGCAAAACTCTTCTAGTGTTATGATTATTTTAGGAAATAGTAAGTTTAAAGAAAATATTGTAAACGAACTTTTGAAACTTAGCAAAATACTTAATGCCCCCATATTTGCTGATGGTTTTTCAAATATGCGTTATCTTAAAAAAGAAAATAAAAATATAATTACTAATTTTTCTGCGTTTTTAAAATCAGATAAAATCAGAAAATCTATTAACCCTAGAGTAATACTACAATTTGGCGATACACCAATCTCAAAATCTTTATTGCAGTTTTTTAAAGAATCTGAAGCAAATAAAATTTTAATCCATAAGTTTGACGAGCCAAAAGACCCATCACGAACTGCTGGAAAAATTGTAACTGGAAAAACAGAGTGGGTTTGCAGAGTATTAAATGGTGCCCTCTCTGTGAAACCAAAAGAGGAACAAATAGAATTTCTAAATTCTGTAATTAAAATTGATGAGACTGCTGGCGATATAAAAGAGTTGTTTTTAGAAAGTACATCATTTCCGTTTGAGGGGAAAGTGATTAATAATATTTTATCTGAGCTTCCTAATGAATCGAACATAATGATTTCAAATTCACTTCCTGCACGCGACTTTGATTTTTTTGCAGAATATAGTAACCCAATTAAAGTTTTTAACAACCGTGGTGCCAGTGGAATAGATGGCATAATCTCTACAGCTGCTGGTATTGCTGCCCAAAGCGAGTTTCCTTCTGTTTTGGTTATTGGCGATTTAGCATTTTACCACGATATATCAGGACTTTTGGCGTTAAAAAAACATGAAATTCCATTAATAATTGTAATGTTCAATAATGATGGCGGTGGAATTTTTGAAACTCTTCCAATAGCAAAAGAAGAAGATGTTCAATTTGAGGAATACTTTAAAACTCCTTTGAACATTGACTATAAAAGTATTGTTAAAGGTTTTAGCGGTAATTATAAACTTGTTGGAACAGCTACTGCTTTTGCAAAAGAGTTTAAAGCTGCAAAAAAGAGAAAAGTGTTTTCGGTGCTTGAAATTAAAATTGATTCTAAAACCTCTCAAAATGAACGAGAAAAATTCTTTACGGTTTTAACAGCTCAAGTAGAAGCAGAAAATGGTAATAGCTAATAGTGGCGTAGAAATTAATGTAATTTGTTCGCACAACTATGTTCCATCTAATAAAACCCCAATTCTATTTTTACACGGTTTTACTGGTAAAGCTGAGGATTGGAATTTTATAACCAACCAGTTGAACGATAAATATTTTCCTATTGCTATAGACTTGCCTGGACACGGTGAAACAAAAACTACCATTAACTTAAATTTCTACTCAACTGATTCATACGTTCAAATTGTTAATTCTGTTTATTCATATTTTAATATTACACAAGCTATTATTGTGGGATATTCAATGGGAGGTAGAACAGCTCTATCTTTTGCTTCAGAAAATTCCAATAAAATAATTGCCCTAATTTTAGAGAGTTCAACTGCTGGAATAGAAAATGAAGTAGAAAGAATTTCAAGAATTAAGACAGATTCTGAAATTGCCGATAAAATTGTATCTGATGGAATAGATGCTTTTGTTGAGTATTGGCTTGGTCTTCCGTTTTTTAAATCGCTTAAATCATTGGATAAAAGAGAGTACTCAAAAATAATTGAACAAAAAAAAAGAAACTCTACCGAAGGGCTTGCAAACTCTCTTAAAGAATTTAGTACAGGAAAAATGCCAAGTTTGTGGAACAAGCTCGATACATTTTTTTTCCCAACATTATTAATTGCAGGAAGTTTGGATAGAAAATATGTGCGGATAAACAAACAAATGAATCAAGCAATTAAAAACTCCGAATTAAAAATAATTACGAACTGTGGACACAACACTCACTTAGAAAACCCTAAAGAATTTATTATTTTGGTAAATGATTTTTTAAATAATTTGGATTAACATGAAACACAACTGGGAAAAAGTTAAAGATTATTCCGATATAACATACGATAAAATGGATGGCATTGCTCGCATTGCTTTTAACCGTCCAGAAGTTAGAAACGCCTTTAGACCTGAAACCGTTCTTGAATTGCACGAAGCCCTTATAGATGCTCGCGAAGATAGTAGCATTGGTGTTGTTTTACTTACTGGCAACGGTCCTGCAAAAGATGGGAAATATTCATTCTGTGCTGGTGGCGATCAAAAAATACGTGGCGACCAAGGTTACGTTGGTAAAGATGGCGTTCAACGCCTTAACATCCTTGATGTTCAAAAGCTAATACGCTCAATACCCAAGCCAGTTATAGCACTTGTTGCTGGATACGCAATAGGTGGCGGACACGTGCTTCACGTAATTTGCGATATAACAATTGCTGCCGATAACGCCGTCTTTGGACAAACTGGACCTAAGGTTGGTAGCTTTGATGGTGGTTACGGTTCCTCGTTTTTAGCTCGCATGGTTGGACAAAAGCGTGCACGTGAAATTTGGTATTTATGTCGTCAATATAGTGCTGCAGAGGCTTATGAAATGGGAATGGTAAACAAAGTTGTTTCCATTGATGAACTTGAAGATGAGGGTGTTAAATGGGCAAAAGAAACTTTGCAAATGTCTCCACTTGCTTTGCGTTTATTAAAATCGGCTTTTAATGCTGAACTTGACGGTCAAACAGGAATTCAAGAACTTGCAGGAAATGCAACCATGCTCTACTACATGAGCGAAGAAGCACAAGAAGGTAGAAATGCTTACATTGAAAAACGAAAGCCAGATTTTTCTAAATTTCCTAGAGTGCCTTAGTTAAAAATTAATTGCTCTGTAAAGGTTTATAACTTATAATATATTTGGAAATATACTATTAAGAGGCTTTGCATAACCCAAAAAGTCATTCTGAATTTTTACGCTGAGTTTATATAAGTGCATTTCAGCATCTCTTTTTGTAAGATATTTCAACTTTTGAGATTCTGAAACACTTTAACAAGTTCACTTCGCGAGCCTCAGCGTAGCACAGAATGACTTTTTACACAGCCTCTTAAGTCGTTGGTTAATAAAAAACAACTACATACTTAACCAGTTTGCTAGTTTTATATTAGATAATTGTACGAAAAGACATCTAACAATATATTTGTAATCTATTGTTATTAACGGGATTATCTTTTACCCATAATTGCTAGATTCCTAAGATTTTTGTGCTTTTAATCATCTGAAAAGAGGTGTTTGTTTGCAATGTTTTTCTTTTTTTAATGAGCATCTAACACCATTTTCCTCCCTTTTTATTTTTTAAGTAATGATTTTTAAACTATTATATTTAGTACCATTATTATTCAGAGTAACTTCTAAAAATTACCACCTTGATATTTATTGCTAAAGTATATAATATACATGCTCTTTTTATATAATAAGGATAGTTATGAAAATATTAATAAAAACTATATTGATAAATTTAATTTTGGTTGTTAGTTTGTTTTCGCAGGTTGTTGTATCAATACCCGAGTTTGCAACCGAGCAAGATTCTATAGTTGTTATTTTTGATGCAACACAAGGCGATCAAGGACTTATGGGATATGTAGGAAAAGTATTTGCACACACTGGTGTAAATACAAACATTGGCGATTGGCAACACGTAATAGAATCGTGGGGTAACGATGCAACTCAGCCACAGCTTACAAAAATTGGAACGGACTTATATAAATTAGTAATTGGAAATCCTAGAGATTTTTATAATGTAACTACTCCATCCGAAGTGATTAATGAATTATCGTTTGTTTTCAGAAGTGAGGGAAGCGAAGGTGCAACTGGACGTGATGTTGGTGGCAACGATATTTTTCTACCTATTTATAAGGGTGGAATTAATGTTTCAATAGTTGAACCAACCGAAAGAAATTTCTTAGTTGATTTGAACGACCAAATTAGTGTTGTTGTTAAAAGTGTTTATTCCGATTCTCTATTTCTATTTTTGGATGATTCTCTTCTTGCCTCTACAACCACCGATTCTATTGGCTATACTATAGATGTAAAAAGCCAAGGGGATAAAATGATAATTGCTAAGGCAACCACAACTGCAGGTGCTTCTGCTTATGATACTGTAACTTACGCAGTTAAGGGCGGTGTTATTATTGAAGATTTGCCAGATGGAGTTATTAATGGAATTAACTACATTGATAATTCAACTGTAACTTTAGCCTTGTTTGCACCAAACAAAGATTTTGTATATGTAATTGGCGATTTCAATAATTGGGAAACAAGTTCCGATTTCTTTATGAAGAGAACGCCAGATAATAAAACATATTGGATTACACTAACAGGCTTAAATGCTAATGTAGAATATGGATTTCAATATTTAGTGAATGGAACTCTTCCGCTTGCCGATCCTTACGCAGAAAAAATATTAGAAAAAGAAGATGGCGAAATTGACAGCAATACTTATCCAAATTTAAAAAAATATCCAAACGGAAAAACTGATGGTTCTGTTAGCGTGTTTGAAATTACTAAAGCTAAACATCAATGGACTGCAACAGAGTATCAACGTCCAGACAAACAGAAAGCTGTTATTTATGAATTGTTAATGCGAGATTTTCTTCATTCACATAATTATCAAACACTTACAGATACTTTGGATTACCTACAACGGCTTGGAATAAACGCAATTGAACTTATGCCAATAAATGAATTTGAACATAACCATAGCTGGGGCTATAATCCATCCTACTATTTTGCACCCGATAAATATTACGGAACTGAAAACGCACTTAAGCAATTTATAGACGAAGCCCACAAACGTAATATTGCTGTTGTGTTAGATGTTGTTTACAACCACACATTTGGACGCTCACCATTTGTTCGCCTTTATGCTGATGGGAACTATGGACCTCCATCTTCAGAAAATTATTGGCTTAACCAAACAGCAACTCATCCATTTAGTGTTGGATATGATTTTAATCACGAATCAACTTATACGCGTGAATTAATTAAACGTGCTTTGCACCACTGGATTACAGAATATAAAGTTGACGGTTTCCGTTTTGATTTATCAAAAGGTTTTACTCAAAAAAATTCTGGTGGTAACGTTGGTCTGTGGGGACAAAAAGATGATTCCAGAATTGCAATTTTAAAAGACTACTACGATTATACAAAATCCATAGACCCCGATTTATATTTTATTCTTGAACACTTTGCAGATAATTCAGAAGAAACAATTCTTGCCAATTACGGAATGATGCTATGGGGCAAAATGAATAACAGCTATGCACAATCCGCAATGGGATGGATAGAAGACAATAGCAGTCTCGACTGGGGCTACTACAAAAATCGTGGATGGAATCAACCCAACCTGGTAACTTATATGGAAAGCCACGATGAACAATGGTTGATGTTTAAAAACCTAAAATGGGGCAGAGCTAGTGGGGATTATAATATAAAGGATTTAAACACAGCTTTAAACAGAATGAAATTAGT
Source organism: uncultured Ignavibacteriales bacterium (assembly GCA_947311785.1). Lineage (GTDB taxonomy): Bacteria > Bacteroidota > Ignavibacteria > Ignavibacteriales > Melioribacteraceae > 1-14-2-50-31-20. The sequence goes on from CAMZLW010000174.1 coordinate 12,479, forward strand.
TGGAGCATTTTTCTTTACAATTCCAGGGCCTAAAATGATGTGGCAATTTGAAGAGCTTGGTTACGACGAAGAACTTAAGGAAGATGGAAGAACAGACTCCAAACCAATCCATTGGGAATATATGGAAAATCCAAACAGAATGAATTTGTATAAAACATACTCGGCATTATTGAAACTAAGAAATGAGAATGAAGTATTTACAGCCAAAGAGACAAACGTTAGCCTTAAGGTTGGCACGGGTGATTATGGAAGAAGAATAAACTTAACACATTCGAGCATGAAAGTTACAATTCTTGGTAACTTCAACGTTGTAAATTTAACAATGCCAGCAAAATTCCAGAACACTGGTTGGTGGTATAACTACTTTACTGGCGATTCAATTAATGTTACCGATGTAAATATGAATATGGAATTTGCTCCTGGTGAATTTGCAATTTATACTACAAAAAAATTAGAAACCCCAGAAGAAGGTATAGTTACTAACGTTGCAGATAATGGGAATACTGTAATTAAGAATTATAGTTTAATGCAAAATTATCCTAATCCATTTAATCCAACTACAACAATTAATTTTGCAATTCCAAATCAGGCAAAAGTTCAGTTATCGGTTTATAATGTTATTGGCGAAAAAGTTGCAGAACTAATTAATCAAGAAATGCAAGCGGGCATTCACTCTGTTAATTTTAATGCTACTTCTTTAGGAAGTGGAGTTTATTTTTACCGATTAACATCTGGTAGTTTTACTGAAACAAAAAAACTTCTTTTGCTAAAATAGTATCAAGGTATGAGATAGTAAACAGACGGTAATAGAACAATATTTATTATCTCAGTTAAGTATGCCATCATTCCTGTTTGCGTTTTTTGTGCCGAAGGAATCTCTTGCTATTGTTGGTGATTCTGGTCACGTTACCGAACATGAATGCGATGTGTTACGCTGTGTTACACTGAGGCTCTTGAAGTGAGGTAATCTAAACAACATCTTTTTTCCTGACTTCCAACCCCAAAAGGACTAAGTTGTTGTAATACAAAGAGATAGTTTTCTTCCAAGGCACTACATTTTTGATTGCTTAGGTTTTTCTGTGTTTATTATTTTATTTCGAAAGGAATAGAATCTATCTTTTTGCCAACAGTCTGATAAATTTTCTTTAACTCTCTAGTTGTTTTCGAAGGGATACAGTATTTTTTGTTTGTGGTAATATCATTCAATATACTGCACTGACTGTGTAACAATTCGTTCTTTATTACTTCGGGTGATAGTTTCTTGAATTGTTTTTTTACTCTATACTCTAAATGTCTTACACATACCAATGCCATGAAGCTTATTGCTATATGAGCCTTTACCCTCTTTGGTGTCCAATGGTAGATTGGTCTTATTTTTAAGTCGTGTTTACTTATTCTAAAATTTTCCTCTATCTGCCATAATTGATGGTAATACTCTAAGGCTTCTCTTGAGGATAGCTCTTTTTTATTGGTTATTATTCCGTGCAAACCATCCCATGCTGCCGATTTAGCAAGATTCACACTATCTAGTTCTACTTTCGTTTCACCCTCTATTTTTAAGTACTTTTTATATCCGTAATTACTTATAAGTGAAGTTGGATTTTTTGATTTACTCATTTTTTCTTTTAGCTTCTTTACTGCTTTCTCTCTATCTCGTTTATCTTTTTCTGAACGCTTTGGACTGTAGGTGACTATCAAACGCTTTTTGTCACCCAAGGGGATTTCTATTGTTCTTTCACTACTATCTTCTTCTAACTTTTTGTATTTAGTTTTATCTAATATATGCCTCTCTATCTTCTTTGGCATATTCTTGATTCTCGCTCCGAGAATATAGTCTAATCCCTCTTTCTCTAAGTTTTCTTGGTTCTCTTGACTTAAGAGTCCGCTATCTGCTACTACCGTTACTTTTTCAACTTCATATTTCTCTTTTAGCTTTTCGGTTGCATCCCTTAGGGTAGAACCCTCATACTGTGAACCGGCATAGAGTTCGTAACCAATGGGAAGTCCTTCCCTTGTTGAGATTAATCCCAAAAGTACTTGGGGTTGATTGAACTTCAGGTCTTTACTATAGCCGTTCTGCTTTAA
>CAMZLW010000175.1 GCA_947311785.1 uncultured Ignavibacteriales bacterium
AACCCTGATTATGCAATAGGATTGGAAAGAACAAGACCCAAATTAAAAATTATCAATGCAGAAGACGACCTGCCCCGCCTTAGCTGGAGTTAGGGATGATAACCGTTTAGGTTAATGGATTATTGTTATCATCCCTTACTCCAACTTGAGTGATTCAGCATTTGTGCTTTTCTAATGCTGAATTTGGGTTTAATTGAATTGTTAATAACATTAGCATTGAGTAACTTTAGGGTTAAAATAATTTGTTGTATGAAGTTTCCAAATGAAAAAGAATCCCCAAGTTGTTATTTATAATTGAATATTAATAATTGAATATTAAGATGAGAAGTTTATGTTAAAAAAAATATTAAGTTTGTTTAAAAAGAAAGTTGTTACAAAAGCACCACCCTTAGTTCAGAAAAAAAAGGAAAGTAGTAGTAATAGAAATACAAAAAAAACAGTTACTAAAAAAAGAAAGCCGACGGAGACTGTTGCAAAACCTAAAGTCAAACCAATTAATGAAAATAAAAAAAGCAAACCCAAAGAAGAGAGGAAGTGGGTTCCCAAAGACTTTCCCGTTGATAAGGAAGAGGGTAAAACAAGGTTTTACGATTTTAAATTGTCTAACGGTATTTTACATGCAATTGCCGATTTAGGTTTTAAATATTGCACACCAATTCAAGCGGGTATTTTGAAGCACACACTGGATGGAAGAGATGCAATTGGCAGAGCCCAGACTGGCACTGGTAAAACGGCTGCTTTTTTAATTACAGCTATTGCAAAGTTGGTTAAGAGAGATGGTAATAGTAAAAGGTTTAAAGCAAATCCAAGAGTATTAATTTTGGCACCTACTCGCGAACTTGTTCAACAGATTGAAAAGGATGCTTTAGATTTAGTTAAATATCAACCAATAAAAGTTGTTGCTGTTTATGGCGGGATGGATTACAAAAAACAAATTTATAAAATAAAAGGTAGCTATGTAGATATAATGGTTGCAACGCCTGGACGATTATTAGATTTTATGAATCAGAAAATTGTTCATTTAAATAATGTTGAAATTTTTATTCTTGATGAAGCAGATAGAATGCTGGATATGGGCTTTATTATGGATATCAAAAAAATTGAAAGAGCAACCCCACAAAAAGAGAAGAGACAAACATTATTTTTTAGTGCTACATTTCCAGATACAATTAAGCGTTTTGCTTCCAACTGGACTAACGATGCTGTAACAATTGAAATTGAACCAGAGAGTATTGCTGCCGATACTGTTACACAAATAAATTATATTGTTGAAGCAGATGATAAATTCAAGTTACTCTTCAATATTTTGGAAAAAGATAATGCTACTAAAGTGTTGTTGTTCTGTAATAGAAAAGATACTGCAAAAGACATTTACGAAAAATTGCAGCAGTACGAAATATCCGCAACTTTATTAAGTGGTGATATTGACCAACGCAAGAGAATGAACCGATTGGAGAATTTTAAAAACGGAAAATTCAAAGTGCTTGTTGCAACTGATGTTGCTGGAAGGGGAATACATATTGAGGCTGTAAGTCATGTTATAAATTTTAATTTACCTGTTGACCCCGAAGATTATGTACACAGAATTGGTAGAACAGGGCGTGCTGGTGTTGCTGGAATTTCTATTAGTTTTGCATGCGAGGATGATTCGTATAACATTCCTGGCATAGAAGAATTTATGAAAAGGAAGTTAGAATTAATTTACCCTGATGATGAGTTAGTAAAAGAGTTACCAGCACCAAAGAAAACATTGAAGGAAGTAAAAGCACTTAGCAAGCCTGTTACCCCCAAGAAAAAATATGATAATAAGCGACGAAATAATTCTGGTAGAAATAGAAGTAGTGGAAATACAAATAATTCCAAACGACCAAACAGCACATCAAATAAGCCAAATGCTAGTTCGAGTTCAAAGAATAAGTAATATTGTTTTGCTCGGCATGGGATTTTATGTCCTCTATAATAGGAAATAGAATTATAAAAGTTAACAAGTTGTTAGTTAAGCAATTTGGAATTCCACCACGTCAAAAGGAATTACCAGATTCTGTTGATATGATTATTGCAACAATCCTTTCTCAAAATACAAATGACAAGAACTCGTATAAAGCATTTCAGAACCTTAAGAAAAAATATAAATCGTGGAATGAGTTGCTTAAAGTTCGAAGAACTACAATTGAAAAAGAGATAAGAGTAGCTGGCTTGGGTTTTCAAAAATCAACGGCAATAAAAAATTTTGTTAAAGAGATATATTTGGAAAGAGATATAATTTCTTTATCACATATTGAAAATATGGATAACAACTCAGCAATACTTGAACTAACAAAATATAAGGGGGTTGGAGTAAAAACTGCAAGTTGTGTTTTGCTTTTTGCCGAGGGGCGTAACGTTTGTCCAGTAGATACGCATGTTCACAGAACAGTAAATCGTATTGGAATTGTAAATACATCAACACCAGACAAAACATTTGCAAAGCTTAACAAAAAATTTCCACTAAAAATTGCACACCAATTCCATACAAATTTCATCCGTCTTGGAAGGGAAGTTTGTACACCACAAAAACCAAGTTGTGGGGTATGCCCAGTTAAAATTGAATGTGCTTTCGATGACAAAAATGAATTCAACTCCAAAATGAAAAAAGAGAGAAAGTTTATGTTATTAGATTCGGTAAATTTAGAAAATTGAATAGAAAATGAAAATTTAATTAAGGATAAATGGAATGAATACTTTAACAATTGAAGCATCAGCAACTAAAATTTGCTTTGATGAATATAATATGTGGGTTAATTTATCTGATGGACGAATTCTAGCTGTTCCACTAGAATATTTTCCAAGATTATTGATAACTAAGCAGTTTCAAACCCAATACTTTTCAAAATACTAGATGCTTTTTCTACTTCTTCGGATGACTCAAAAGAGAGTCTGAAAGTTCCGCCCGAGCCTTCTCTAATTTTTAGTAATTCCATATCTTTAATATTAATTCCAACATCAAAAAGTGCGGTTGAAATTTTACTAATTGCACCAGGCTTATCTGTAACAAAAACAAATAAATCAAATAATGGATGAAGAAAACCTTTGCTGTTTTGCGGAACTTCGTCTCTGCAAATTCTGGCACTTTCAAAATAAGAATGAATGGAAGTGAAATCCTCCTCCGAAATCCATTTAGTAAGTGTAGTTAAATCGTAAGAAAATTTATCAATTGCTGTTAAAATTTGACTTTTGTTATTTGCAATAATTGATTCCCAGATAGTGAATTCACTTGAAGCAATTCGAGTCATATCTCTAAATCCACCAGCTGCCAAATCTAGGAAATTATAATTATCTGTTTTAAGAGATGCCGCATTAACAAGGGCAACAGAGACTAACTGCGGAAGATGGCTTACGCTTGCAGCAATTACATCGTGCTGTTTTGCTGGAATGTGCAAAATTTTAGAACCAAAGGAAGTGATAATTTCACTAAAATTGTCGAAGGTAGAATTGCCAACTAAATTGTCGGTTAAAATATAAACCGAATTTTCAAACAGAAGAGAATCTGAGTTTTCAAATCCTCCCTTTTCTTTTCCAGTCATAGGATGCCCACCATAGTAAGTTCCTTTACTATTTATGTTATCCCATTTTTCTTTGAATACATTTTTAACACTGCAAACATCGGATAGAATTGTATTAGCATTTAATTTTGGAGCTAAGTTTTCAAAAACTTCTATTGATTTTGAAACTGGCAAACAGAGAAAAATTAAATCAGAATTTAGTGAGTCGGTGTATGAGTTCAATTTGGAATGAATCACTTTTTCATCAATAGCTTTCGATAAAACTTCTGATTTATCAAATGCTGCAATTGTAAAATTGTATTTTGATTTTTGCAAAGCCTTAGCAATTGAACCGCCAATTAGTCCTAATCCAATAATTGAAATGTTTTTAATTCTCAAAATAACTCCCAACAAACTTTTATAGTAGTAGTGGACACATAAATGCGTCCACTACAAATATTAGAGATTTCTTCCAATTGCCTTTGCAATAACTTTTAATTCTTGAACCAAAGTTAAATAATCTTTTGGTAAAAGAGCTTGTGGTCCATCGGACATTGCCTCTTCTGGCTTGTCGTGAATTTCAATCATTAACGAATCTGCCCCAGCAGCAACAGCGGCACGAGCCATAGGTGCTACATGAGTTCTGTATCCAGTAGCATGTGATGGATCGGCAACTACTGGCAAATGACTTTTTTCGTGAATCACAGGTATTGCCGATAAATCGAATGTGTTTCTTGTGTATGTTTCAAAAGTTCTAATGCCACGTTCGCAAAGCATAACTTCAGAGTTTCCGTTTGCAAGAATATACTCGGCAGACATTAGCCATTCTTCAATTGTTGCAGCCAAGCCACGCTTTAACATCACTGGTGTGCTAGTATTTCCAATCTCTTTTAGCAAACCAAAATTCTGCATATTTCTAGCACCAAGTTGGAAGATGTCTGTATATTTTTCAATCAGTTCAATTTGATGAATTTGCATAACTTCTGTAACAACCAACAAACCATATTCATCAGCAGCAGCACGCATAATCTTTAATCCTTCTTCTCCCATTCCTTGAAATGAATATGGCGAAGAACGAGGTTTGAAAGCTCCACCACGAAGAATTTTTGAACCAGATTCAGCAACAACTTTTGCAAGACGGAATATTTGGTCTTCACTTTCAACAGCACAAGGACCAGCCATTAAAACTATTTCATCTGTTCCAATTTCAATGTTTCCAATTTTTATAACAGTATTTCCTTCTTTGAAATTTCTACTTGCCATTTTAAATGGAACCGTTACTCGATACACATCAGAAACACCATCAAGAATTTTAATTTTTCTAATATCGAAGCCTGGCTTTACGCCTATTGCCCCAATTATTGTTTTCACTTCGCCACGCGATTCGTGAATTTGAAACCCATAATCTTCCAGATGTTTTTTCACATCTTCAATTTGAGTTTCGCTTGCATTATTTTTTAGTATTACTACCATGATATTTTCCTGTCTATTTATTTATATAATTGTAATTTTCTAGAATCTAGTATTTATTCATGAAACTTTTTTTCTCCTGCTTCTATAGCTATATCTAAGTAATCTTCTTTTGTTGGAATTGCACACGAATATTCTGAACTGTAGGCACAGTAAGGGTTATATGAATAGTTAAAATCTACAGTATAAATAAAATTAGGATTACTATTCAGCTCAAAATCGACATATCTCCCAACTCCATACGATTCGTTATTAGTTGTTTTATCAGTAAACCAAATACTGTAATATTTAGTTACTCCATCACGTGCAAGAGTTTCGTATATATTTACATCTAAATTATGTTTCTTATTTTTCAATTTTAGTAATCCATATCTTACTGATTTTCGTTCTTCCCCTTTAGTGCCATACACTTTTACAGTATCTTTTATATTATTCTCAATAAGTTTACCAGTAAAGATAAAATCAAAATTTGCATTAAAATAATTTAATGGGTGAAATTCTACTTTGCTTTTACGATTAAAGGGGGAGTAAGAGCTATCTCTAAATTCTATATTTTTTTCAGTTCTAAATTTATCTAATTTAGCAATGTATTCTTTTTGGTCATCGGAATAATTATCACATCCCCAAAATAACAATGTAACAGTAGCAAGTGTTAGTATGATGAAAATGTGAGTTTTAAATTTGTTCATTTCCCTTTATCCTCATCAACTTTTTGTTTAAGTGAACTTAATTTATTTAGTGCATCCATTGGGGTTATGTCATTTATTGATAAATCAGAAATTTCTTTTCGCAGTGAATCATCTTTAATTTCAAAAAGAGAAAATTGTGAATCGTCATTATTTTTGTTTTTTTCTAACTTAGCCTTTTTAAGTTCATACGGAGTTAACTCTTTCCCCTCTAAGTTTTCTAAAATTTCTTTTGCTCTATTAACAACAAATAATGGTAGTCCAGCCATTTGTGCTACTTGAATACCGTAGCTGTGGTCAGCTCCGCCTTTAGAAACTTTGTGAAGAAAAATCACTTTATCACCATACTCACGCACATCAACTTTGTAATTTTTAATTCTCGGAAATAGTTCTGCCATTTCATTAAGCTCATGATAATGAGTAGCAAAAAGAGTTTTTGCTGCAACATTAGGATTTTCGTGCAGATACTCGGTAATAGACCACGCAATGGAAATTCCATCAAAGGTGGATGTTCCTCGTCCTATTTCATCAAACAAAATTAGGCTCTTACTTGTGGCGTTATTTAAGATATTTGCAGCTTCTTGCATCTCCACTAGAAATGTAGATTCGCCAGCAGTAATGTTATCGCTAGCACCAACGCGAGTGTAGATGCGGTCAATCAATCCTATGCTAGCACTATCGGCTGGAACAAACGAGCCAATTTGTGCAAGCAAAACAAGAAGCCCAACTTGACGGAGGTAAACAGATTTACCAGACATATTAGGTCCTGTTAAAACAACAATTTGTGTATCATCATTTGAAAGATTACAATCGTTAGGTGTAAATTTATCTCCGTGCGATAAAATCTGCTCTACAACTGGATGCCGTCCATTTTTGATTTCAATTTTATCCAATTCATTTATTTGTGGCTTCACATATTTGTAATTATCCGCACACTCTGCAAATGATAAATATGTATCGAGCATTGCAATAAGTTTTGCATTTTCCTGAATTGCTTCAGTTTCGGCAGCAATATAATTTCTAATTTCGTTAAATAGATTATATTCAAGATTGGAAATAGTTTCCTGTGCATTTAAAACTTTTTCTTCATACACTTTTAGTTCTGGAGTAATATATCGCTCACTGTTTACAAGTGTTTGCTTGCGAATATAATTTTCTGGAATTTTATTACGATGCGTATTACTAATTTCAATGTAGTAACCAAAAACTCTATTATAGCTCACTTTTAGTGAAGGAATTTTTGAACGCTCACGTTCTTCCTTTTGCATATTGGCTATCCAAGTTTTTGCGTTAGATGAAATATCACGAATTTCATCAAGCTCAGGGCTGTAGCCTTCACGGATAATTCCACCATCAGTAATAGATAGTGGGGGAGAATCAGAAATTGCGAGTTCTAACTTTTCTACAACATTTTCTAAATCATTTAAACTCTTATTAATTATACTAATATTACTTGTTTCAGATTGATCTAATAACTGTTTAAGTAAAGGAATTTTCTTTAAAGAAGTTTTAAGATTTATCAATTCGCGAGGGTTAGCTCTGCCAGTGCAGACTTTAGAAATAAGTCTTTCAATGTCTCCAATTTCTCTTAATTCGGTCTTTAAGTTTTCTCTAAGTTTTTTATTGGTATAAAATTCTTCTATACTTTCTTGACGCTGCAATATTGGCTTAAGTTTTCGTAGTGGTGCTGTAATCCATTTCTTTAATAATCTTCCACCCATTGCTGTTTCGGTGTTATCTAGTATGGAAATAAGTGAACCTTCTCTTTTGCCTTCTTGCATTGTAAATGATATTTCAAGATTCCGTCTCGTTGAAGCATCAAGCATCATATAATCGGAAGGATTGTAGTTTGATATTTTATTTAAATGGTCAAGCTTTCCTTTTTGAGTTTCTTTCAAATAATTTAAAACAACACCAGCAGCTACTTTTCCTGTGGTTAAGTTTTCAATACCAAAACCTTTTAATGTTTTAGTTTTAAATTGTTTTAGTAAAATATCATCTGCATAATCAGAATCAAAAATCCATTCATCCACTTTGGTAACACGCACAGGAAGATTTTGTGCTTCAATTATTGGAGACAGAATTCCTTTTTGTTCAGTTGAAATAAGTATCTCGGCAGCATTGATGTGATGTATCTGCTCTTCCAAAAAAGATTGATTTACTTCGTAAACATAAAACTCGCCTGTTGAAATATCCGCAAATGCAATTCCAACATTATCATTTTGTAGAAAAATGGATGCTAAATAATTATTGTTTTTGTGGTCAAGAAGTTTATCAGAAAATGCAACACCTGGAGTTATTACTTCAACAACTTCACGTTTTACAAGTCCTTTTGCTAATTTAGGATTTTCAACCTGTTCACAAACGGCAACACGAAAACCAGCACGAACTAGTTTTGGCAAATATGTATCAATAGCATGATGAGGAAACCCAGCAAGGGCAACGTGAGATGCTTTTCCGTTTGCACGCTTTGTTAGAGTTATACCTAAAACTTTGGATGCGGTTTTTGCATCTTCAGCAAAAGTTTCAAAAAAATCTCCAACTCTAAAAAATAAAATTGTATCGGGATTCTCTTCCTTAATCTTATAAAACTGTGTCATCAGTGGTGTTTCTGCCATGCAAACTTTCCTACAAACTAAACTTTTTTGTTATATTAATTTAACTTGAAAAGATACCTTTCTGAGTAGCAAAATTCAATCTATTAAAAATCTTATTTTTAGAATTTGTATGTTTATTCATCTAAAAAAAATGGAGTCATATAATATGAATAAAGTAAAATTTGATTTAGAAGTTTATACATACCAAATTGATATTGTTGGGCATCTGAGTAATATAATTTACATTGAATGGATGGAAATTGGAAGATTAAAACTATTAGAAGCAGTGGGCTTGCCAGTTGTAGAGTTAACAAAAAAGGATATCTTTCCTGTTTTAGTAAACACAAATATTACATACAAAAATCCAATATTTTTTGGCGATAAAGTGCGAGCAGAAATTTGGATATCCAAGTTAAATGCTGCATCTGCAATTATGGAGTTTCGATTTATTAAAAATGATGGAATACTTGCTGCTACTGGATATCAGAAAGGTCTGTTTATAACAGGTAGCACAGGCAAACCCTACCGCATACCAAATGAAGATAGAAAATTATACGAAAAGTGTCTTTTAGAAACATAGTTTTAGTGTTATTACATAAAAAAAATGTTATGTTATAAAATTAAATAACCAAAATTATAGAGTAAAGAATGTTTGTAAAAGTTGGTTCAAAAGAGGAAGTAAAAATAAATAATTCCACTACGTTTGAATTTCATATTGCTGCAAAGCTTAGAAAAATTTATGATGTTAGTGATGAATTATTTTCAATATCTGGTAATATTATTTTTGCAAATTTTGGTCAAGTTAGAAAGTTTGTAACTAATTTTAATAAATCGAAAAATAATAATCGTAAAATTAAAGTTAGTGAAGTAAATGCTGCTGGGTTAATGGATGAAATATTCCACTATGTAATTAGAAGGTATGAGAAAGAATTAAACCCTAAAGTGTTTAGCCGTGCTATCGTGCATCTTGAATCTACACTTGGTGAAGAGGCATTAAGAAAACTTTTATTTGAGTTCATTGAATTATTTCCACCTGTAGAGGTATATAAAGGGCAAACCACTATCTACGACTACTTAAAATCATACACTGCTGAAAAATCGAACAAGGAAATTACACTTGAAGAGATGTTTCTTCTACACTTATCAAACCGAAACCCTGCTAACGAAAAATTAAGAGAATTATTTGATGACAATTATTTTTCGAATAAAGAAATATATGACAAAGCAATACGCGAGCTCAGCAAATTTTTCAAAGAGGAAACTCCAATTGGGAATGGTAGCATTGATTTGTACGATTATTTAATGAAACCATTTTTACACAATCCTGATAGTCTTAAGGGACAGCTTGAATATATTATTAAGAACTGGGATATAATTTTAAGAGATAAATTTATTAATCGTATTCTTTCTAACGACGATTTAATTAAAGAAGAAGTAATATTCGATTTTTCAGGTGATGGCTCTGCACCTACTATTGTGCCTAAGTATAAAGGGGAATATGATTCTACCGAAGGATTTACACTTGGGAAATCGTCATTCAACTATGCCGATGATATAAATACCACTTACGAAGAGACTGAACAATTTACATCCGATGTTCATTGGATGCCAAATGTAATTCTAATGGCAAAAAATATTTATGTTTGGCTCGATCAACTTTCAAAGAAATATCAACGAGAAATAAAAAGTTTAGACCAAATTCCAAATGAGGAATTGGATGAACTTGCACGTAGAAACATAAACGGACTTTGGATGATTGGTTTATGGGAACGGAGTTCGGCATCAAAAAAAATTAAACATATTATGGGTAATACTGATGCGGTTGCTTCTGCATACTCTTTATACGATTATAAAATTGCCTACGACATTGGTGGGGAAGAAGCTTACAACAATTTTAATGAACGAGCAAAGGCACGTGGAATAAGACTTGCAAGCGATATGGTTCCTAACCATACGGGAATCCACTCGGATTGGGTGCGTAATCATCCAGAATATTTTGTGCAAGTTTCTGAACCTCCATTCGACTATCATTTTACTGGCGAAGATTTATCGGAAGACCCAAATATTGAAATTAAAATTGAAGATGGATATTGGGAGAAATGCGATGCCGCTGTTGTGTTCCGCAGAATTGATAAGCGTTACAATGATGTGCGTTATATATATCACGGTAACGATGGCACAGTGATGCCTTGGAATGACACCGCACAATTGGATATGCTAAAGCACGAAGTTCGCGAAGCTGTTATCCAAAAAATATTTGATGTTGCACGTAAGTTTTCGATAATACGATTTGATGCAGCAATGACGCTTGCAAAAAAACATTTCTCTCGTTTGTGGTATCCGCAACCTGGAATGGGGGGCGACATTCCATCGCGAACCGACCACTCAATGAGTAGGGAAGAGTTCGATTCATTTTTTCCAGTAGAGTTTTGGAGAGAAGTTGTTGATAGAATAAACAGAGATATGCCTCAAACCCTACTCCTTGCTGAAGCATTTTGGTTAATGGAAGGATATTTTGTTCGTACGCTTGGAATGCACAGAGTTTATAACTCAGCTTTTATGCACATGATGATGAAAGAAGAAAATTCAAAATATCGTGAACTAATTTATAACACTCTTGAGTTTGAACCAGAAATATTAAAACGATATGTGAATTTTATGAGCAATCCAGATGAGGAGACTGCCATTCAACAGTTTGGAACTGATGATAAATACTTTGGTGTGTTAACATTGATGATTACATTACCTGGTCTGCCGATGTTTGCTCATGGACAAATTGAAGGCTATACAGAAAAATACGGAATGGAATATAAACGTGCTTACTACGACGAGCAACCCAAGGACTGGCTTGTGGATAGGCATGAGAGAGAAATATTTCCAATAACGCGTAAGCGATATCTTTTCTCGGAAGTTGAGAACTTTTGGTTCTATGATTTTTATGACCCAAATGGAAATTTAAATGACAACGTTTTTGTTTATTCTAATTCTGCTGATAACAAAAAATCGTTAGTTCTTTACAACAATAAATATGATAAAGCGTACGGTAACTTCCAAAAGTCAACTCCAAAACTTGTTAAAATTAGTGATGAAGATAAATACATTAAAGAGCTTAACATTGCTGAAGCCCTACAGATAAATGGGGATCTAAATTTCTTTTATATTTTTAAAGATATGGTCTCTAATTTAGAATATATATTTAAAGGCTCCGATTTATGGCAGAGCGGATTTTATTTTGAACTAAATGGCTTTGAAAGACGCGTGTTTACTGACATCCGAGAAATTGAAGACACTAATGGTGATTATTATAATGCTTATTTAGAACTAAATGGTAACGGAGTTTCTTCAATTGAAGAAGCAATTGAGGATAAGAATCTTGCTTCTACTTATAAAGCATTCTCGAAAATATTTGAAGATGATGAAATTGAAAACTTTGTTGATAAGTTAGTAACTGCACCATCAAAAAAAGGGAAAATTAAAACTGAATTTAAAACTCTTATTTTGAAGATAAATTTATTACTTGAAGAAATTCTAAAGATAAATAATTCTAAAATATCATCATTAAAATTTCAAAAAGAAGTTGAGACAAAACTTGAAATAATTAAAAATTTAAGTTTATCACTTAAAGCTGAAACTCCAAAAGAAAAGAAGAAGCAAGTTTACAACAAGTTCTTTATCCTAAGTAGTGATGTGGATTATATAGAGAATTCCAAAATTATTTTAGCTTGGATATTGTTTACTCCAATGCTTTCAGAAAACACTGATAAAAATATCTCAAAAATTATTTCTAATATTTTAGCAAAGCCTTTTGCTAAAACTATATATAGCACTGGTAAAGGGGAATATGAGGTTAGTAAAGTTATATCTCTAATTGAACTTCTGTTGAAGAATTTTGACGATTTTAGCTTTGAGAATATAAATGCAAAAATTAGTTCTAAAAAGAAAAATGATTCTGTTCAGCTTTTATCAAAATATAGTAGTACGGTGCTGAGCAATATACTTGATGATAAACAAATTCAAAATTATTTAGAAGTGAATATCTACAAAGACATCAGCTATTTCAACAAAGAAAAATTTGCAAAATTTGCAAAATGGTTTTTGAATATTCTTATGATCGATAGATTAATCAATAATCAAAATAAGACTGGAGTTTTAAATCAATTTAATAAAATTTACGATTATCTATTAGAGGCAACAGAAAAATCCAAATACCAACTTGAAAAATTTCAAAGTATTTTGATTCATGGTAGAAATGATAAGTTATAGTCTTAGTTTTTTTGCATCTATTTTTTTTGAATAAAAACAGAATAAATATTCGTAATTATTAGTTTAGTTTCTGAAAAGGAGAGAAACAACTTTTTAATCAAATTTCTTTTGCATAATTTTAAGTTTAATCTAATAATTAGAAAAAGGAGTCTTGTGCAAAAAACAACAATTGATTTTAAAACCCTAATTATGGGGTTACAAATGCTATTTGTAGCATTTGGTGCGCTTGTTCTTGTTCCACTTTTAACGGGATTAGACCCATCTATAGCGTTATTCACAGCCGGTATTGGCACTCTTATTTTCCACTCAATTACAAAAAACTCCATCCCAGTATTTTTGGCAAGTTCGTTTGCTTTTATTGCCCCAATTCAATTTGGAATTGCTGAATATGGACTTTCTGCAACATTAGGTGGATTAGCATCTGCTGGCTTGGTTTACATAATTTTAGCTTTAATGATAAAGGTTAAAGGAACAAGTATTGTTGAAAAATATTTGCCAGCAGTTGTAACAGGACCTGTAATAATGGTAATAGGCTTAAAGTTAGCTCCAGTTGCTGTTGGAATGACTAAAAATTTTGATGGCGGAAGTGGCACCGATTATTCAGCAATATTAGTAGCTTTAGTTACATTATCTACTACAATATTTGTAGTAGTAAAAGGTAAAGGAATGTTCGGATTAGTTCCAATATTTATTGGAATATTTACTGGATATATCTTTTCGCTAATTTTAGGAGTTGTTAATTTTGCTGCTGTTCACGAAGCAAGTTGGTTTTCAATTCCATGGATTTCTGCAATAGAAAATGGGACATATGCATTCCCAACTTTCGATTTTCGTGCAATTCTATTTGTTTTGCCAGTTGCAATTGCCCCTGCTATTGAGCATGTAGGCGATATAATAGCAATTTCATCTGTAGCAGAAAAAGATTATCTAAAAAAGCCTGGTTTACATAGAACCTTAATGGGTGATGGAGTTGCCACCACTATTGCATCTTTTTTAGGAGGACCACCAAATACTACATATTCAGAAGTTACAGGAGCTGTAGCATTGCTGAAGAATTTTAATCCATTACTAATGAGAATAGCCGCAGTATTTGCAATTTCTTTAGCATTTTTAGGAAAACTTGGTGCTGTATTAAAAACCATTCCAATTCCAGTAATGGGAGGCATAATGGTACTATTATTTGGTATGATCGCTGCAATTGGCATAAATTCGTTAGTTAAAAGTAAAACCGATATAGCAAATCCTAGAAATTTGGTTATTATTGCTGTAGTTCTAGTTTTTGGAATTGGGGATATGTCTTTAGGTTTTGGTGACTTACAATTAGCAGGAATAGGGTTAGCTGGGATTATAGGAGTTTTATTAAATATACTTTTACCAAAACAAAAATAAGGAAAGGAAAATGAAAAAGTTCGTAGTTCTATTTTTTTTAGTATTTGCAACAGCTACACTTGCACAAAATTTTCAATTACATTATGATCTAGGCGAAGATCGTAAGTATATTACATCAACAATAGAGATGTTTAAACCTGATAAATTTGGTGCAACTTTCTTTTTTGTAGATTTTGATTACAATGCAACTGGAAACAAAACAATGAGTCTTGCTTATTTTGAAATTGCAAGATATTTCTCAATTCCAGGAGTAGAAAAACTATCAGCAACTGTTCAGTACAACGATGGAACAGCACCTTGGGGTAGATTAGGTAGCATTTGGTTAGGTGGTGCTTCGTATGCTTTCGATTTATCAATTGGTAGTGTAAGTGTGGATATTCTTTATCGTAAAGATTACCTCTCTTTAACTTCTTCAAATGTTCAAGGAACTGTAGTCTGGTTTCTTCCGTTTCTTGATGGTAAGCTAACACTAACTGGTTTTCTGGATGTTTGGACTGGCGAGTATTGGTACTCAGGCGGTTCTACAGTCGTTTTATTAACTGAACCACAAATATGGTATAATGTTTGGGAAAACCTAAACTTAGGTGGCGAAGTTGAAATTAGTAATAATTTTTTACCTGGCACAGATGGTTTTCAGTTTAAACCAACACTAGGCTTCAAGTGGGTATTTTAATTTTTTAAAGGAAAAAAATCATGAATAAATATTTTCAGTTCGATAAATATAATACCAATTTAAGAACAGAAGTGTTAGCTGGTATTACAACCTTTTTAGCAACTATGTATATTATTGTTGTTAACCCAAGTATTCTTAGTAATGCTGGAATGCCATTTAGTGGTGTGCTTACTGCAACAATTTTAGTTAGTGCATTTAGCTCAATTGCAATGGGCATTTATGCAAAAAATCCAATAGTAATAGCTCCTGGTATGGGCTTAAACGCTTTCTTTACTTTCTCGGTAGTTCTCGGAATGGGAATTGAGTGGACTGTGGCTCTTGGTGCTGTATTTTGGTCGGGTATAGTTTTCATTTTGCTCTCGGTATTTAATATTCGCACCAAAATTGTTCAAGCAATTCCAAAACAAATTCGCTATGCAGTCTCTGCGGGTATAGGGCTTTTTATAACGCTTATTGGTTTTGTAAATGCTGGATTTATTGTAGATAACCCTGCAACACTAATTAGTTTTGGTGGATTAAATCCATCAACAACTATTTTTATGATTGGCTTAATTATTACATCTATTCTTGTTGTAAAAAGAATTAAAGGTGCATTAATTATTGGAATTGTTATTACAACTCTACTCTCCATTACACTTGGTCGCCTTTGGGGTGAAGCAACAATAGTTAATTGGAATGGGCTTTTACAAGCTCCAGATTTCAGTTTGCTTTTTAGTCTTAACTTAATCGACTCACTAAGCCTGGCAATGTTTCCAGTTATTTTTGCATTTCTTTTTACCGATATGTTCGATTCTTTATCTACTTTTGTTGGTGTTGCAGAAGCCGCAAATTTAATTGATGAAGATGGTGAACCTTTGAATATTAAAGAGTCGCTAATTGTGGATGGGCTTGCTACAACAGTATCTGGTTTGTTTGGAACAAGTGCAGGAACAAGTTTTATTGAATCGGCTACTGGAATTGAAGAGGGTGGTAGAACTGGATTAACAGCAATTGTTGCTGGACTTTTATTTTTGCCATTTATGTTTTTATCGCCACTCCTTTCTATTATTCCATCTATTGCAACAGCTACAGCTTTGGTAATTGTTGGTGTGTTTATGATGAATCCTGTTAAGAAAATAAACTGGACAAACTACGATGACGCAATTCCAGCATTTTTAGCTATGGTTTTAATTCCAATAACTTATTCAATTACTCAAGGTATTATTTGGGGATTTATAAGCTGGACTATTATTAAACTAGCTGTTGGCAAAAAGGAAGAAGTTACACCAGCACTTATTATAATTGATGTTTTTGCAATAATTGCATTGATAATTTAGTTCTATATTCAGAAGAGATAAGTATAACTTATCTCTTCTGATTTTTTTAAGTTAAATACTCATTAATTGCAGCTGCAGCTTTTCTTCCTTCGCCCATTGCAAGTATTACGGTTGCAGCACCAAGCACAATATCGCCACCAGCATAAACGCCATCAACAGAAGTCTTCATTTTGTCGTTAACAATTAAATTGCCCCATTTGTTCACTTCAAGTTCTGGAGTTGTTTGGCTAACAAGTGGATTGCTGCCGTTACCAATTGCTACAATTACGGTATCAACATCAAGCATAAATTCACTACCGTCAATAACAACGGGACGACGACGACCCGAATCATCTGGTTCACCAAGTTGGTAACGTAAACATTCTAATCCAACTACGTGAGCTTTATCATCACCTTTTATGGTTTTGGCATTTTGTAGGAATAAGAATTGAACGCCTTCTTCCTTTGCGTGTTCAACTTCTTCTACACGTGCAGGCATTTCTTTTTCTGTTCTACGATAAACTACATAAACATTTTCTGCACCAAGCCTTAGAGCCATGCGGGCGGCATCCATTGCAACATTACCACCACCAAGAACTGCTACATTTTTTGAATGATAAAATGGTGTGGTGGAATTTTTCTCATCATATGCCTGCATTAAATTTGCACGTGTTAAATATTCGTTTGCCGAAAAAACTCCTACAAGATCTTCACCATCAATACCCATGAACATCGGAAGCCCAGCACCAGTACCTACAAATACAGAATCAAATTTATCTTTTTTCATTAAATCTAAAAGTTTGCGTGTTCTTCCAACAACAAAATTCTTTTCAAACTTAACACCCATCTGGTTGAGAGTTGAAACTTCTTGGTCTATAATTTCGTTAGGTAATCTAAATTCTGGAATTCCGTATCGCATAACTCCACCAAGCTTGTGGAATGCTTCAAACACAGTTACATCGTGTCCTTCACGACGAACATCGGCGGCAACAACAAGCCCTGCAGGGCCACTTCCAACAATAGCAACTTTTTTACCAGTTTCTGGTTTCACTTCTGGAGGAGCAATTGTGCCTTGCTCTCGTTCCCAATCGGCAACAAATCTTTCAAGCCTTCCAATGGCAACGGCTTTATCTACATCTTTATTAAACTTTCCAGTAGCACAACTTATTTGACATTGTGTTTCTTGCGGACAAACTCTACCGCAAATGGATGGAAGTAGAGAAGTCTCTTTTATAATATCAATTGCACCTTGAAAATTGTTATCGGCAATATTTTTTATAAATCCTGGAATATTTATTTCAACTGGGCAATCGGAAATGCAAGATGGCTTTGCACATTGTATGCAACGCATTGCTTCAATCCTTGCCTGCTCTGGGGAATAGCCAATAGCAACTTCATCGAGATTATGACTTCTAATTTCTTCATCTTGTGCAGGCATCATTTGCGGAGGAATTGCAAGTTGTTCCTTTTTACTTAAAGGAGTTGCTCTATCAAAAATTTCATCAAATAATACTTTTACTTGTTCAGTTATTTCAGCTTGTGAAGGGTGGCTCATTTTGTTTCCTCCATTTTAGCTTCAAACTCTTTATCAATGTGGCATTTATGATTGGCTTCAGTTTCAATTTCCTTAAACGAATTTAAACGAGCCATCATATTATCAAAATCAACAAGGTGTCCGTCAAACTCTGGTCCGTCAACACAAACAAATTTCACTTCATTTCCCACATTAACACGGCAACCGCCACACATTCCTGTTCCATCAACCATAATTGTGTTTAGTGAAACTTGTGTGTAAACATTGTAAGGCTTAGTTGTGAGGGAACAGAACTTCATCATAATTGGAGGACCAATTGCAATTACCATATCTGGTTTTGTTGCTTCATTTTTACAAAGTTCTTCCAAAGGCTCTGTTACTAAGGCCTTACGTCCGTAAGAACCATCGTCTGTGCAAATAATAAGTTCTGTGGCAATCTCTTTCATCTCTTTTTCAAGAATAATTAACTCTTTATTTCTGGCACCAATAATTGTTGTAACTTCATTACCAGCAGCCTTTAAGGCTTGTGCTATTGGATGAAGTGGAGCAACACCAATACCTCCCCCAACACAAACTACTTTCCCATATTTTTTTATGTGAGTTGGTTCACCAAGTGGGCCAACCAAAACAGGTAAGTTATCTCCAACATTAAATTCAGAAAGCTCTGTTGTTGTTTTTCCAACAACTTGAAAAATAAGAGTTATTGAATTTTCCTCTTCACTAGCATCTGCAATTGTTAGTGGAATTCTTTCCCCAAATTCTTCATCTGTTTGAAGAATTATAAATTGCCCAGCTTTACGTTCTTCAACAATCAATGGAGCGTGAACTCTCATTAAATATACATCTGCAGATAATTGTTCTTTGTGGAGTATCTTTGCCATAAGTTACCTGTTATTTATAATTAATATTTTTTTTTGTAGAACACTAAAATATCAATAATTGTATTCATAGCAAAGATAGTAATTACAGCATTTAAAAATATTGATAGACAGTGTAAAGTATTTTTTCTATTTGTAATATTTTTGTAAATTGTATTTTTTTTAAAATAATAGAAGGTAAGGATATGAAAAAGAGCTTTTTACTTCTTATTTTGAGTTTTTTATTAAGTGTTACAGTAATTACTGCACAGCCTCTTTATAAAAGCCATTCAAGTAAAATTCACCCATTCTTTCAGAATAGGATTGAATCGATTCATACAAATAATGCTTCAAGTAATTTAATGGGAATAAATTTCGTAGCACAAAATTCATCAGGAGAGAAAATTTATGAAGCTATTGTACGAATTACAGATGAAACAAAAATTTTGACCAGCAATGTAAACATTAATTCTGTATTACCTGGTTTTGCTACTGCTAGGCTTACATTAGATGAGATGGTAGAATTATCAAAACAGAATTATGTAATATATATTTATCCTGGAGAGATTTATTATCCAACTAACGATGTTAGTAATGCTGTGATAGGTGCTGACCTTGTGAAAAATAGTTACATTAATAGTACAGCTTATGATGGCACTGATGTTATTGTGCTTGTTGTTGATACAGGTATTGATTGGACACACGAAGATTTTCAAAACTCAGGCTCTCCAAATACAAGTAGAATCCTCTATATATGGGATCAAACATTAACAAAGTCTGGTTCCGAAAAAACACCTCAAGATAGAGATGGAACTAATTTTGCGGGACTTAATTATGGTGTGGAATATACTCAAGCTAATATTAATGATGAAATAGATGGTTCCCCTACTGGATTTGTAAGAGAAAAAGATAATAATGGGCATGGTACTCATGTTTCTGGTAGTGCTGCAGGAAATGGTGCATCTCTTACAACAGCAAAGTATTCTGGAATTGCATCAAAAGCAGATATTGTTTTTGTAAAGGCAGGTGATGGTTCATTTTCAACAACAAATCTTATTAATGCATTAAAATATGCTGAAAAAATATCCGATACAGAAGGAAAGCCTGTAGTGGTAAACATGAGTCTTGGTGGGCAGGCTAATGCACACGACGGAACAAGAGACCTTGACATTGCGGTTGATGATTTTACTAGTTCGGGTAATGGAAGAGTTGCAGTAATTGCTGCAGGTAATGATGGTAGTAATGCAATTCATATTACAGGTACAACTGCTTCATCTTCATCTTCAAATATTTATGTTGATGTTCCTTCATATACTGCCAATGCTGGTACTGGCGATGATAATTTATATTTAGATTTATGGTGGAATAATGGTGATAACGTAACTGCAAAGGTTATTTCTCCAAATTCCTATTCATATACTAGTACTCAAAACTCATCAGGAACCGGAGTAACTGATGATGGGTATATATACATTTACAACTACATAGACCCATCGCATACAAATGGAGATAGAAGAAATTATTTTAAAGTTTATGATGGTGATTCTGCCAAACCTCCAGCACAAGGAACTTGGAACTTTCGTGTTACAAATAACTCAGCATCTACTATGACATATCACGCTTGGTTATTTCACAGTAGTATGGGAGCTACATTAACGAATGGTAATACTGATTATACTGTCGGTTCTCCGGCAGTTGCAAATAGTGCTATTGCAGTAGGAGCTTACGTGAGCAGATGGCGATGGAGAAATAATTCTGGAAGTGGATATGCTTATAGTGGAACTGACAGAACTGATAATATAGCTTTGTTTAGTAGTATTGGACCTAGAAGAGATGGTGTGCAAAAACCCGATGTAACTGCTCCGGGGCAGGGAATTATTTCTTGTACATCTAAAGATTCTTCCCCTTATTCTACATCGGTAATAGTGAGTAATAAATATCATTTAAACCAGGGTACAAGTATGGCAACTCCTATTTGTGCCGGTGCTGTTGCACTAATGCTGGACTCTGACCCAACATTAACCGCTGCAGAAGTAAAAGCATATATTACAGGTAATGCCGATACTGATTCAAATACAGGTGGGATTCCAAACTACACTTGGGGTTACGGTAAATTAAATATTTTTAGAGCTATGGTAAGTTCAATAAATACTATTTCTATTTCGGAGCAGTTTGTTGCCCAACAAGATTTTCAATATGGAATAGTTAGTTTTCCAAATACACCCGACGACTATTGGTATAGCGAAAAATTTACAGCAACAATGAATGGGAAAGTTACCGGAATACTTTTCCATCCTGGAAATAATACTTCCCTTGCTGCTGATTTGCCAATTGAAATTTGGAGTGATAATGGAGGCAAGCCTGATTCTAAACTTGGAAGTACCGTTAATTTTGATAGTGATGCATTATTGCCATATAGTTGGAATAAATTATACTTTGCCTCAGGAGGAGTTGCTGTAACTTCCGGCACAACATACCACGCAGTATTAAAAACACCTGCAACAAGTAGTTTTAATTTAATTGAAGGGGGTACATCACACAGTAATTATAGTTCTAACAGCGGTGTAGCATGGAATGCAACTAGTGATGATTTAGGAATTAGAGTATTAATTTCTCCTTCCGAATCAGCTACTCCGGTTGAACTTACTCAATTTACAGCAAATCAAAAAGGGAATAGTATTCTTTTAAATTGGACAACAGCAACAGAAGTGAATAACTACGGCTTTGAAATTCAACGTTCCGTAGGACAGAAATCTTTTCTGTCTCTTGGTTTTGTAGAGGGACACGGCAACAGCAATTCTGTTAAGAACTATTCATATATCGATAACTCAGCCGAAGGTGGTAATCTAAAATACAGACTAAAGCAAATAGATACGGATGGAAGTTTTGAATATTCTGATGAAGTAGAAATTGTTGTTAACAAAGCATATAAGTACTCAATGGAACAAAATCATCCAAATCCATTTAATCCTACAACAGTATTAAATTATACAATACCTAATAAAAGCAAGGTTACAGTAGAAATATATAATACTTTAGGGCAAAGAGTTGCCGAGTTAATTAATGCAAACCAAAATATTGGTAAACACTCAGTAACTTGGAATGCAATAGGCTTTAGCAGTGGAACTTATTTTGCACGTTTTACAGCTACATCATTAAAAAGCAATGAAACATTTACAGATGTTAAAAAATTGTTATTGATTAAATAACTAAAAATTTTGATGGTTTGTTCTAAAATGAGCAAACCATAAAATTAATTTTCTATTTAAGCACAGCGATTCGGAGCTAAATCTAAAAATTTCCATTTACTCCCCGAATTGCTATTTAAGCAAATCTTTCGGATTTAAATTATCCGATTCAATGTCTTTAAAATATGCAGCGGTTCCAACATTTATTTCCCATGTTGCTGGATAATCGCAAACAATAATTCCTTTAGGATGTGTCTGAAGCGAGCTAACAGTCCACATATGATTTACTCCCTCTTCAACTACTTTTTTTAACGCACGTGCTTTATTATGCCCTGTAATTATAATTAGAACTTCATCGGAATCGAGAACTGTTTTTACTCCAACAGTTAAAGCTGTGTTAGGAACTTTTGTAACATCGTTATTAAAAAACCTTGAGTTGGCAATAATTGTATCTTTAGTTAAAGTTTTTACACGAGTAAGCGATGAGAGGGAAGAGCCTGGCTCGTTAAATGCAATATGTCCATCAGGACCAATTCCACCAATAAAAAGATTTATTCCACCATGCTTTTTTATTTTCTTTTCATAATTTTCACACTCTTTTTCAAGATTTTTTGCGTTTCCGTTTAAGATATTTATATTTTTTTTAGGGATGTCAACATGGTTAAATAAGTTATTCCACATAAACGAATGGTAACTTTGTGGGTGGTCTTCAGGTATTCCAACATATTCATCCATATTAAATGTTACAACATTTTTGAATGAAACTACTCCTTTTTTATGAAGTTTTACAAGTTCTTTATACATTCCAATAGGAGATGATCCAGTTGGTAAGCCTAAAACAAAAGGTCTTTTTGCGGTTGGATTAAACTTTAGTATTTTTTTTGCAATGTAGCTTGCTGACCACTCGGATACTTTTTGAAAATCTGGCTGGATAATTAATCTCATTTTTTACTCCTTAATTACTACAAAATTGTAAATTATGATGTTTAGAATTTTGAAATTGAAAATTCTAATTTATTTGTTTTTTTTATGTTTATCAGCTATTTAGAGCTAAAAATAAAAATTACCGTTATTTCATCCACCAAAAGCAACGCTACCCAAAAGTCAACAAAGCTGAGATAAAAAATAACTTAAATTTGGAACATTTTTATTTACTTCACGAATTGCTGTGTTTGTTCATTGTTTTTTAATTAAACCCAAATTCAGCATTAGAAAAGCACAAATGCCGAATCGCTCAAGCTGGAGTATGGGATGTCAACAATAATCCTTCAACCCAAAAGGTTATCATCCCTAACTCCAGCTA
>CAMZLW010000176.1 GCA_947311785.1 uncultured Ignavibacteriales bacterium
AAACTCTTCCGAAAAGAAAACCCTCTAGAAAATATTCACGGAGAACAAAGAAAGGTAAATATCGGAAATATACGTAATTACTTATGTTAGTGCCATTAAGCTAAGGCGGGGCAGGTCGTCTTCTGTGTTGATGATTTTTAATTAGGGTCTTGTTCTTTTCAATCCTATTGCATAATCGGGGATTAATGGAAGGCTTTGCATAACCCTAAAAGTCATTCTGAATTCATTTCAGAATCTTTATCTATATCATGAATCTGTACAAACAGATGCTGAAACACTTCAACAAGTTCACTGCATCGCAAGTCCAGCATGACACATTTTCTTGGGTTATGCAAAGGTTCCCAATAGAAATGTTTCTAAACGTAAAATCTCTATTTTTTGTAACTTTGGAATAAATATAATTAGAAAAAATGGAGTTGCTATGCCAGGTATGGAAGTTTATGGTGCAGAAGAACGAAAAGAAGTTAATGATGTTTTAGAAACTGGAGCTTTGTTCCGCTATGGTTTTGACGAACTTAGAAAAGGGATGTGGAAAACAAAAGAGTTTGAAGCTGAAGTAACCAAGTTTACTGGGGCAAAGTATGCTCATGCAGTTTCAAGTGGCTCAACGGCTGTAACAACGCTACTTGCAGCGGCTGGTGTTGGATTAGGAGACGAAATTGTTGTCCCTCCATTTACATTTGTAGCTCCAATTGAGGCTACATTTTTGGCAGGAGCTTTACCAATTTTTGCAGAAATAGATGAAACGCTGTGCTTGAGTCCAGAAGGTATTGAAGCTGCAATTACACCCAATACTAAAGCAGTTCTGCTTGTTCATATGCTCGGAGCATCAGCAGATATGGATGGAATAATGGAAGTGTGCAAAAAACATAATTTAATTTTAATTGAAGATTGTGGACAAGCAATGGGTGCATTTTGGAAAGGAAAATCTGTTGGATTGTTTGGCAAAGCTGGTTCGTTTTCGTATGATTATTTTAAAATTACAACCGCAGGCGAGGGTGGTGTTACAATTACTAACGATGAATTAGTTTATAACACAATTGCACAAAGCTCTGACCATGGGCATACTCACGAAGGAAATAATAGAGGAATGGAGCCACATCACATTATGGGCTTCAATTATAGAATGAGTGAGTTAAGTGCTGCCGTTGGATTAGCACAGATGCGTAAGATAAAATCAATCCGTGATGCGAACCAGAAAAATAAAGCATATTTAAAAACAAGATTGCAAGAAATTCCAGAATTAACATTTAGAACAAAGGTGGATGTAGAAGGAGATTCTGCAGCAACTTTAAATTTCTTTTTACCAACTTCGGATTTAGCTGAAAAAGTTATAAGCCAGTTTGCAGAAGATGGAATTGCTGGTGCAGCGTATTGGTTTACAAATCAATATCATTTTATTAACCAATGGGACCACATTAAAAACTTAAGTTTTCCTGCAAAGCTAGGTGTTCATCATTTTGGAGCTCCGCAAGATTATAAAAATCTTCAACTTCCAAAATCGCAAGATGTTATGAGTCGCTTGGTATCATTGGGTATTAGAGCAACATGGACTGAAAGTGAGCTTAAAGAACTTGGCGACAAAATGGTTAATGCAATTAAAAAAGTAATAGGATAAAAGATGCATAAAAATTTTAAGAACATAGATAAAATAGTTTACGGCAATGGTGCGTTTAATCAAATGGATGAAATCATTGAGCCAATTAGAAAAGAGAACAACAACTTTTTTGTTTTTGTAGTTGATAAATATTTTGAAGGAAAAGAGCTGGCGGACAGAATTCCTAATCGTGATGAAGATACTCTTATATTTATTGACATTGATGTAAAAGAACCTTACACAGAACAGATTGACGATTTGCGAGATTCAATTCTTAAACAAAAAGGTTTGCCCTCTGGCATTGTAGGTATTGGTGGCGGTAGCATAATGGATATTGCAAAAGCTACAGCATTGATGTTTACTAACGAAGGTTCATCAACTTTGTATCAAGGTTTAGACTTAATTAAGAAGCCAGGCATTTATCATTTGGGCGTTCCAACAATTTCGGGAACTGGTGCCGAGTGCTCTATGACTGCCGTGCTTTCCGGTCCAGAAAAAAAACTTGGATTAAAATGTGAGTGGACTGTATTCAATCAAGTTATACTTGACCCCAACTTAACTGCAACTGTTCCTACAGACCAATGGTTTTATACTGGAATGGATTGCTACATTCATTGCATCGAATCACAAAGCGGTATTTACTATAATCCATATTCTAAAGCATACGGAGACCAAGCAGTAGCTTTGTGTCGTGAAGTGTTTGTGGATGAAGGACATGGTCAATCAAAAGAAAATGACGAGAAGCTAATGATAGCCTCACTATTTGGCGGTTTGAGTTTAACTTACTCCGAAGTTGGTGCTTGTCATGCGTTTTCATACGGCTTGGCTGTAGTGAAAGGAATGCGACACGGTTATGCAAATTGTATTGCATTTAATCACCTCGAACATTTTTATGGCGATGCAGTTAATGAATTTCGCAATATGCTAAAAATTCATAACATAACACTTCCACAAAATTTATCGGCAAATTGGAGTGATGAAGAAATTATGGAGATGTCGCAAATTGCATATAACCTCACGCATATGTGGAATCACGCAATCGGTGAAGATTGGAAAGAGAAATGGACTCTTGAAGATATTGCCGGATATTACAGAAAAATGTAAATAGAAAAACAGATTTAAATGAGTTATATTTTTTTAAGATAATTTTGTAAATTCGTAATTCAAATTTAAACTAATAAGGAAGATATTATGAAAAGAGTAGTATTATTATTTTTGTTTTTAGCATTATCAACGGTTTATTCGCAAGATGCCGATTCTAAACAAAAGGAATGGACACCATCGCTTATTGCATCTGCAAACTTAAGTCAAGTTGCCTTTAACAATTGGTCAAAAGGTGGAGAAAATTCACTTGCATATTCGTTTGGTGTTGACTGGGTTATGGAATATAAATCCGTTTCTAAATGGTCTTTTAAAAATCAACTTAAAGGTGATTGGGGGCAGTCTAAAACTGGTAGTGAAACAACAAAAATTACATCTAATAATGCGTTTAATGAAACAGTTCTTTTTTTTGATACTGGATGGTTTGTGAAACCTTATGCCAGTAATTTAATTCGTACACCAATTACAGCAGGTTACAATTACGATTTGGCCTTTGATGAACAAACAGTTGCCTTTTTTGATCCTGGTTACGTAACACAATCAATCGGTTTTGCTTACGATAAATCAGAAATATTTCAAACTAGATTGGGTCTTGCATTTGAAGAGAGTTTTGCTAATAAATTCGGATTAAGCTCAACAGATGATCCAGAGACCGCTGAAATAGAAAAATTTAAATATGAAACTGGTATCGAAAGTATTACAGATGTGAAATATAAAGTAGTTGAAAATGTTTTGTATAAAGGTAAGTTAAGATTGTTTTCAGGATTTAATAGGCTTGATACTTGGGATGTTGCAATGGATAACACACTTACTGCAAAAGTTAATAATTGGTTAAATGTTAACTTTACATATTTGCTAGTTTATAAAGTTAGCGAATCTATTAAAACACAAACACAAGAAGCACTTCAAGTTGGTGTTACATACAGTATATTCTAACTACAAATTTGTTTTTTTATTAAATCCTACTTTCACGCTCTGAGAGTAGGATTTTTTTTTGATTTACTACAAAATAATTATAACATTTCAACAATATTTATTACCTTAGGCAACTATTATCATAAGTATTTATGGCTACCAAAGAAAAAAAAATATTAAATAGAAACCTAGTTGTAAAAGGTGCAAGGCAACATAATTTAAAAAACATTGATATAGAACTTCCACGAAATAAATTAACCGTAGTTACAGGTGTAAGTGGAAGTGGAAAATCATCTTTAGTTTTTGATACAATTTATGCCGAAGGTCAACGTAGATACGTTGAATCTCTTTCCTCTTATGCACGCCAGTTTTTGGAGCGGATGAATAAACCTGATGTTGACTTAATTACAGGAATAAGTCCAGCCGTGGCTATTGAACAAAAAAAAGGTATTCGCAATCCTCGTTCAACTGTTGGAACTACTACAGAAATTTATGATTACCTCCGTTTGCTCTTTGCCCGTATAGGAAAAACAATTTGCTTCAGTTGTGAAAAAGTAGTAAAAAAAGATTCTGTTAAATCAATTGCAGAGTGGCTTGAAACAAAAAATGATGGAGAGAAATTCTATCTTGGATTTCCAATACATAAACATGAAGGCAGAACAACCAAAGAGGAATTAGAGTTACTTAAAAAACGTGGTTTTTTTAGAATATTTAATAAATCAAAATTATTCGATTTAAATGAACCCTATACAGTTCCTCAATCAAAAAAAAATTTGATTGTTATTGTTGATAGATTCAAAATCAGAAAAGGTAAAGTGCGTGAACTACTTGCTGATTCTATTGAAACTACTTTTAAAGAAGGTGATGGACGACTTGCTGTAATCTCCAACGAGACAAATAAAGTTACTAACTTTACTCAGTTTTATGAGTGTTGTGGAATTAAATATGAAGAACCAGAGCCACGATTTTTCTCGTTTAATAATCCATTTGGAGCTTGCCCTGTTTGCCAAGGATTTGGCAAAACAGTTGGATTTGATGAAGAGTTGATTATCCCAAACCCTAAACTTACATTGTTGGAAGGTGCAATTGCTCCTTGGAGAACAGTTAAGTTTAGCAAGTATCTACGAGACTTAGTCCGCTTGGCACCAGAAATAAATTTACCACTAAATAAACCGTTTGATAAATTAAATAAATTAGAACGAGACTCTGTTTTTAATGGCTTCAAAGGTTTTATAGGTATTAATAAGTTCTTTGCCAAATTAGAAAAGAGAACCTACAAAATGCACATTCGCATATTGCTTAGTAAATATAGGGGTTACACTAAATGCACAGCATGTAAAGGTTCTAGAATAAGGAGAGAAGCTCTACAAGTTAAAATTGAAAACAAATCATTAAATGATATTGTTACACTTTCAATAGAAAAATCAAGCCACTTCTTTAATGCTCTAAGTCTTTCCGAATATGATAAAGCTGTTGGAGAAAGAGTGTTAAATGAAATTCAAAAACGGTTGTTGTTTCTTAACCAAGTAGGGCTTGGGTATTTATCGTTAGATAGATTAAGTAGCACTCTATCGGGCGGAGAGATGCAGCGTATAAATCTTGCAACCTCACTTGGCTCTGCATTGATGGGTACTTTATACGTTTTGGATGAACCAAGTATTGGGCTTCATCCACGAGACAATGCAAAATTAATTAAAATATTAAAATCGTTACGAGATATTGGTAACACTGTATTGGTTGTAGAACACGATGCAGAGATGATGAAAGAATCAGATTTAATAGTTGATATGGGTCCCCTTGCTGGAGTTAATGGTGGTGAGGTAATGGCTGTTGACACATACAGCAAAATATTGAAAAATAAAAAATCTTTAACAGGAGAATATCTTTCGGGCAAAAAAATAATTCCAGTTCCAGAAATAAGAAATGTGAAGAAAACAAATTCCATTAAAATAATAGGTGCTGCCGAACATAATCTTAAAGATGTAGATGTTGCAATTCCGTTAAACAAATTTGTTGTAGTTACTGGGGTTAGTGGCTCTGGCAAAAGCACACTAATTCACGATATCCTTTATGGTGGAATAGTTAAAAATTTTGGAGGTAATCCAAAATCGATTGGTAGATACAAGGAGTTAAAGGGAACACAATATATTCATGAAATTGAAATTGTTGACCAAACTCCAATTGGTAAATCGCCACGATCAAATCCTATCAGTTATGTAAAGGGCTTTGAGCATATTCGTGAATTGTTTGCTTCAACTCCGCAAGCACGTGCAAGAGCTTACAAACCTGGATATTTTTCATTTAACGTTCCAGGAGGTAGATGTGAAACTTGCACTGGGGAAGGATTTGTAAAAATTGAAATGCAATTTCTCGCGGATTTATATCTTGAATGTGAAGATTGCCAAGGCACACGATTTAAAAAAGAGGTTCGTGAAATAACATACAAAGGCAAAAATATTGTTGATGTGCTTGCTATGACTGTTGATGAAGCACTTATCTATTTTGATAATATTCCAAAGATTTATAAATTTTTAACTTTCCTAGAACAAGTTGGTTTGGGTTACATAAAACTTGGTCAACCTTCCAACACACTTTCTGGTGGAGAGGCACAAAGGATAAAGCTTGCCAAGCACCTTTCCACTCAAAAAGAAAAAAGACACACACTTTTTATTTTTGATGAGCCAACAACTGGCTTACATTTTCACGACATTAAAAAATTATTGGATAGTTTTTATCTTCTCTTAGATAAAAATAATTCAGTAGTAATTATTGAGCATAATTTGGATGTAATAAAATGTGCAGACCACATAATTGATTTAGGTCCAGAAGCTGGTGAGAACGGTGGGGAAATTGTTGTTGTTGGAACCCCCGAGGAAATTGTAAAGTGTGAGAAATCGCATACAGGACGGTACTTAAAGGATTATTTAAATTTGTAGCTATCCTTTTAATTTCACTTTTCTATCTGTGGTTAAAAAATGAATGCTGACCTTTTTATAGTTATTTAAATCGTAATTTAATTTTATTTTGTTAAATCCTTTCCTCAATGTGTGTTCAGAAAGTAGAGAATGAGAACTAGTAGTAATTTTTATTTGTTCTTTGCTATTGCTATAAATTATGATTGAACTTCTAGTCCCATTTTGTAAAAGGATTGGCTTATTAAATGGGAAAATTTCTTTTTCTATTTTTATTAAATATGGAATTGAAATTTTTGTATCATTGCTTTGGTTACTCGATTCATTCCACAACTGGTTAAACTGAGTTGCAGTATAGTAGTAGTTAATTTTATTAGGATTGGGGAGAGAAAAATTTAGTTTGTGGATATAGTTTGGAACTACTTTAATAAGTTTGGAACTATTTTGTGAATTATTGCTTTCGTGAAGTGCAAAGTATCCGTTGTTGGAAAGGTTCTTTTTATCAATGTTAAATTTGAGCAATACTTTTTTGTTTGCAAAATTTGATGTTAAGTTTAGCTCGGCAAGTTGAGGTTTACTTTTAATCCATGGCATTGCGGATGGTAGGGTTTTCTCTGTAAAAGAATAGAAGTGTTTTCTTTTGATGTTTTTGTATCTAAAAAAGGCAACTCCAGATGTTTTTAGTTTTCGTGTAATATTTATTTCACGTTCAATTTCATTGTAAACTTCTGGCTTGTAAGCAGCAATTCCAATAACAATGTTTTTACCATAGGAATTATGTATCCAGTTTTTTGCAATAACATCAAACTTTGGATTGCTACGAGCATCCCAATAAATTTGCGGAACTGCGTAATCAATAATTCCTAACCTAAGCCACTCGCGAGTATCTTGATAAACATCAGTGTAGCCCTCCATTCCACGCCCATTGGGTATAGATTTATAAATTCCAATAGGGGTTACGCCAAGTTTAATTTTAGGATTTGTTATCTTTATTCTGTGGTTTAGCAATGAAATAAATTCTGTAATATTATTTCTTCTCCAATCAGAAAGTGATTTATCGTTTCCATAAATAGCAAATGATTCATTGTCCTCAATGGGGGTAAGGGGATAACGTATAAAATCGAGTTGAATGCCATCAACATCGTAGTTTTGAACAACTTCATTTATTAACTCAACAAGATAATTTCTAACATCTGGTATGCCTGGGTTTAACCAAATTGAGCCATCTGCTTTTTTATAAACCCAACCTTTGTGAATTTGTGAAATATGAAGGGGACTATTTTTTATGGAAATATTATTTCCGCTATAAACCCGCATAGTGTTAAGCCATGCGTGAATTTCTAATCCTCGTTTGTGTGCTTCTTCTATTGCAAATTCAAGTGGATCGAAACTTCCAAACTCCCCAATATTACCCGTGATATAAGGGGAAAACAATTCTTGCGAACTTCTGAATAGAACAGTTCCGTTGCTTCTTATTTGGAAATATACTGTGTTAAGATTTTTTCGTTCAATGTTATCAAGAATTTTAAGTAGTGCTTCCTTTTGAGTTCGCTCATTGTAATTTGGCGGAGGCCAATCTAATCTATAATTTGTAGAAACCCACACAGCCCTTGTTTCACGGGGTGTTTGGGCATTTGTGATTAACTGAATTAGAAGGAATAAAATTACAAATAAGTATTTCAGCTTTTGAGTTGCATTTACACACCCCTGATGCTTCGCATCTTCCCCTCTCAAGAGGGGATTGACAAAAGTCCCCTCTTGAGAGGGGATTAAGGGGTGTGTTGATTCTTTTTTACTAAATTTAATTATTTGTGAGCAGTTCCTCAATAAAAATATTTTCACTTAAAAACTCCAATGCCTTTTTCAAGTGCATAGATAATTTCATTGCGTGATGCTTCAACATCTATTATTATGTTGCCTATATCTTTGAGTAAAACAAATTTAATTTTGCCATCTCTATTCTTTTTATCTCGCTGCATAACCGAAATTGCATTCTCCTTATTTATTATTCCAAAGCTTATTTCATTTTTAAAAAGATAAATTAATTCTAAAAGTTTTAACAACTTTGCTTCAGTAATATAGCCAAGTTTAAAAGAGAGAAAAAGTGCTGAAGCAATTCCTACAATAACGGCTTGACCGTGTTTAAGTTTATACTTTGTTTCAACTTCAAAAGCGTGTGCAAAAGTATGACCAAGATTTAAAATTTTTCTGTTCCCAGTTTCTTTTTCGTCGCTTACAACAACATCACCTTTGAATTTAACTGATTCGTTTATTATCCTTTTTAACACTCTTGGATTTTTTTCAAAGACCTTGCTAATATTTTTTACAACATATTTGTAAAAATCTTTGTTTGTTAAAAAAGCATACTTAACAACTTCGCCAAGCCCCGAGAGGAGTTCCTCGGTATTTAGTGTTTGGATAAAATCTATATCAATTAATACAAAGTTTGGTTGATTGAATGCACCAATAATGTTTTTTGTGTTTCCAAAATTAATTCCAGTTTTGCCACCAACAGAACTATCCACAGTTGAGAGTAGCGTTGTTGGAACTTGTATGTATTGGATTCCACGAGAAAAAGTTGCAGCAACAAACCCGCAGATGTCACCAATAATTCCACCACCAATTGCAATAAGCAGTGTGTCTCTGGAATAATCATTTTCTAAAAGACTCTTATAAATCTTCTGCATTGTGTTAAACGACTTTAACTTTTCATTTACTTCAATTATAAGAATATTAATTTTGCCTTTATGTGATGTAATAATTCCATCAATATCAGAAGAATATAATTTGTAAACGTTGCTATCAACTACAACAAACAGATTGCTGTGCAAGTTAGATGTTTTAATTTTTTTGTGTAATTGTTTTAGGATTTTGTTCCCAACAAAAACATCGTATCCATTTTGCGGAAGATTAATATTTATTTTATCCATTAATTACTCGTGATAATAGTTTTGCTAATTTGTCAACTGTAACTCCAATACTCGATTGATCTGTATCAATATGAATATCAGCCTTTAGATAGTAGGGTTCACGCATTTTTAAGTATTTTTCAATTCGGTCAATAAAATCTTGTGGTTTAGAATTTTCGGCTAATACTAAATCTCTAAAAATTGGGCGATCAATTTTGTTCTTAATCCTTTGATAAATCATTTCTGGAGAGGATTTTAAGTAAACTATTTTCCCACTACTCTTAAGTATTTTTAGGTTTCTATCAAAAGCAATTGTGCCACCACCTAGTGAAAGTATTAGTTTTTTTTCATTGGAAAATCTGATTAAAAAATCGTGTTCCATATTCCTAAAATATTCTTCTCCCTCGCTCTCAAATATTTCAACTACTGTTTTGTCTTCTTTCTCTTCAATTATTCTATCAAGGTCAATAAATTTCCACCCAAGAACATTTGCCAAAATTGGACCAATTGTGCTTTTGCCACTAGTCATAAAACCAGATAAATATACTCTTTCTATTTGTGTTTCCATTATCTCCTTAAAAATATCTGCAATGATAACCATATTTATAAACTTAAAAAAGTTTTTCATTTTTAATAACTATTGTTTTTCTCATTTCCTTTATATTTTTGCAAAATGTTTGTATATTTGTAAGCTAAATATTAAGGAGATGAACAATGGCTAAAAAGCAAACATTTGCCGATAAATCAAAAGGCAAAGGAAAAGATGCAGGTATAACTGTTAAGTTTGTAAAAACAATTAAAACTGAAAGTGGTAGTTACAAATTTAATGAACGATTTGTAAAAATTGAAGATGCAAGTAAAGTTACAACACTTAAATAAGCGGTAAATATTTACCGCTTTTCCCCCCCTATAAAATTATAAAAATAATCAACTACATATAGTTGATTATTTCAAGTAGAATAATTCAGATGATTAAATCCAAAAAAATAAAATTTTACGGCTTGCGGGATATCTCTTCAATGGAAATATTGAAAGAGAAATTATCGGAAGAGCAGATATTTGAAGTTGAAGTTGTAGCTAGCGTTCTTCCTTTTAGAACTAATAATTATGTTGTTGATGAGCTAATAGATTGGAATAATATTCCGAATGACCCAATTTTTCAATTAACTTTTATGCAGCGAGGAATGCTTGATGAACATCAGTATAGTGAAATTGCTACTCTGCTTAAAGCTGGTGCCTCTAAAGAAACAATAAGCATTGCTGCTAATAAAATTAGGGCAAAACTAAATCCTCATCCTGCTGGACAAATGACTGCAAATGTTCCTATTATGGATAATCACGTTGTTCCAGGTATTCAGCATAAATATAATGAGACTGCATTGGTTTTCCCTTCCGCAGGACAAACGTGCCATGCCTATTGCACATTCTGTTTTCGTTGGGCTCAATTTGTTGGTGATCACGATTTAAAGTTTGCTACGGATGAATCGAATAGATTCCAAAAATATTTAATGTTGCACACTGAAATTAGTGATGTCCTTTTTACTGGAGGAGACCCAATGGTGATGTCGCTTCCAAAACTGGAAGCATATCTATTGCCGTTACTTCAACCTGAATTTGACCATATTAAAAATATTAGAATAGGAACAAAGTCGCTATCCTATTGGCCTTACAGATTTGTAACGGATAAAGATGCAGAAGGTATTCTGAAATTATTTAAGAAAATAATGAATGCAGGAAAACATCTTGCAATTATGGCTCATGTAAATCATGGGCATGAATTAGATACTGAAGTTCTTAAAAAAGCAGTTAGGCGTTTAAGAAATGTTGGTGTAAAGATTAGAACTCAATCACCATTAATTAGACACATTAATGATTCTGCCAATGTTTGGGCGGAGATGTGGCGTAAGCAAGTAAATTTAGGGATGATTCCTTATTACATGTTTGTTGAACGCGAAACAGGAGCCAAGGAATATTTTGAAATTCCACTATCGGAAGCTTTTGAAATATATAGAGAAGCATTTAAACAAGTCTCTGGATTACAACGAACTGCTCGCGGACCCGTAATGTCTGCATCGCCAGGAAAGGTAGTAGTAGAAGGGGTTGCACGAGTTAATGGCGAAAAAGTTTTTGTGTTAAATATGTTGCAAGCCCGCAACCCCAATTGGGTGAAAAGACCTTTCTTTGCTAAATACGATGAAACATCTACATGGCTAACAAAACTAACACCAGCTTTTGGAGAGAAAGAATTCTTTTATGAAGATGAGTTGGAAGAGATGTTACAGCAAAAATCTAGTGAACATGAAAAAGGAAAAAACATCTGAGTTATAGTATTCCTAAACACGATTTGGTTTTAGGAATATTGAATTTGTAGTTATTACGAGGAGTGTTTCATACGGCACAGTAATTTGCTACAAGTGAATATAACACAGTAACAGATTCCCACTAGAAACAAGTGGGAATAACAGCCACATCAAGGTTTAATCTAACCAGAAATCACAGAAATTTCATCGTTAATTTCTCGGCGTAACAAATTTTCTATTGCAACAAGAGTTCCACGTATAGAACTTGGGCATGTGCCACAAGCACCTTGATATCGGATAGTTAAAGTGTTGTCCTCAAGACCAAGAACTTCCAAACCACCACCATCACCAGCAAGGGCGGGCTTAATACGGAGGTCTATAACTTCATTTATTTTTTTTAGAACTTCAGTTTCATCCTCAGATTTACCTTCAAATATTTTTTCTTCAGGAAGTGTTGATAAATCTAATGCTTTTACAATTTCGGCAAATGGCTTTTGGATTTTATTCCAACTAGTGGCTGGTTCTTTTTCTATTGTTACAAATTTATCCATGTAGAAAACTGAAACAACTCCGTCCAATTCAAAAATTTGTTTTGCCAGTGGGTCGTTTTCGGCTTCTTCTTTGCTCTTAAAACTTCGTGTTTCTATATTTAATAATTTTTCACTTAAAACAAATTTTAACGCTTGTGGATTTGGTGTTAAATCAACATCCAATACTTTTAACATTATTTCCTCACTATCTAATTTTTATGTTTCCAATTGTAGGCAAAATAAATTGCTTTTACAAACGGATATGCTGTCCGTTTTATAAAGTGCTTCTATTCCTACTCTTTATAGTTTTTCTATTATCCAACATAAGAACAAATTCTCCTTTTATTTTCTCTTTAGAAGTTGATTCAATAACAGAATTTACACTCCCTCTAAAAAATGTTTCGCCGTTCTGAGTAAGTTTAAAAGCAATAACAACAAATTGATTTTTCCCAAATGCTTTTTTTACATCGGTTAGCAATGCTTGTAGTCTGTATGGAGTTTCCATAATTATTAATAATTCATTTACAGATTTCAATTTTTGAAGTTGTGAACGACGTATCTCTTTTTTAGGGGAAAGCCATCCGTAGTAATAAAAATTATTCAAATCAAATCCAGAACCAACAAGTGCCGATAGTAGGGAGCTAGCTCCTGGTATAGGAATTATTTGAATCCCTTTTTCAATTGCTCTATTTACAAGTATGGTTCCTGGGTCGGAAAAAAGTGGAGTTCCAGCATCAGAAA
This sequence comes from uncultured Ignavibacteriales bacterium, assembly GCA_947311785.1. Classification (GTDB taxonomy): domain Bacteria; phylum Bacteroidota; class Ignavibacteria; order Ignavibacteriales; family Melioribacteraceae; genus 1-14-2-50-31-20. The sequence goes on from CAMZLW010000176.1 coordinate 13,006, forward strand.
TTAATGCCGCAGATTTTCCTGAAAGAATTTCGGAAATAGCCTCAGATGCAAACTCACTTTCGTTATGTTCGTTTAGTGAAAATAATTCTTTTTTAATTTCGTAATGTGCAAGCAATCTGCGTGTAGGTTTATATTCCTCACAAATAATCAAATCCACTTCCCTCAATGTTTTCAAGGCTCTTAGAGTTATATCATCGTAATTACCAATAGGGGTGGATACTATGTAGAGTTTGTGATTCATCTTTTCTCTTTAATTCTTTTCATAATAAAACAGAGAGCGGTGGCTGAGTAGGAGTATCGAAGTAAAAGTGTTTTTATTTTCCACTTAGTTTCGATACACGAAGTTGTAAAAGAGACAACTTAGCACTCAACCTGCGTTAGTATTTTTTACTTCAATTCCTTAAGTTTTTCTACTAGCTTGTTTTTCTCTACTAAAACTCTCTCTCCAGTTTTACGAATTTTAATTTCAACCAATCCTTCTTTAAGATTCTTTTCACCAATAACTACTTGCAAAGGAATTCCAATTAACTCAGCATCGTTAAACTTAAAGCCAGCTTGTGCATCGCGTCTGTCATCAAAAAGAACGTCGTATCCCTCGGCTTTTAATAATTCATAAATTTCTTCACTTGTATTTTCAACAAGTTCCTTCTTCATATTTAATCCAAGAAGTTGGATGTCAAATGGCTTTAACTCTCCTTTCCAAACAATACCTTTTTCGTCATAATTTTGTTCAATAAAACAAGCAAGAACACGATCTACACCAATGCCGTAACTACCCATTATTAGTGGGTTTGCTTGTCCATTTTCATTTAGGAAGTTTGCACCCATTGCTTTGGAATATTTGGTTCCGAGTTTAAAAATATGACCGAGTTCAATTGCTTTAAATACGTCAAGAGTTTTGCCACAGCGTGTGCATTCTTCGCCACTTTCAATTGTTCGCAAATCGGAGTATTCTATATTTTCAACATCGCGTTGTAAATCAATTCCACCAATATGAAAATCGGTTTTGTTAGCACCGCTATATAAATTATTTCCATCCTTCAATCTGTTATCGGCAATAATTCTGTGCTTAAATCCTATTGGACCAATAGAGCCAGCTTCTGCTCCAGTAATTGCAACAAGTTCTTCTGGATGTGCTGGACGAACTTCGCCACCAAGAAGCGATTCAAGTTTTGTTTCATTCACTTCGTCATTACCAGACATCAAAACAAGGATAGGTTTCTCATCAAAAATATAAACTCGCGATTTAGCAGTCTCGTGTTCGTTAATTTTTAAGAAATCACAAAGCTCATCAATGCTATGAATGTTTGGAGTTGAAATTTCATAGATATCCTTGCTCTCACTACTACGTGCAATTGAGTTAATTACAGATTGAGCAACCTCAACATTGGCAGCATATCCGCAACTTTCACAATGTGCAACTGTGTCTTCGCCAGCATCCGATTTAACCATAAACTCTTCCGACTTGCTTCCGCCCATTGCTCCACTTGATGCACCAACTACAAAATATTCAATTCCGCATCTGTCAAAAATATTTTGATATGCCTTGTAATGCTTTGCGTAAGATTCATCCAAACCTTCCCAGCTTGAATCGAATGAATATGCATCCTTCATCAAGAATTGGCGACCACGAATTATTCCACTACGAGGACGTGCCTCGTTTCTAAATTTTGTTTGAATCTGATACCAAATTTGAGGCAAATCTTTGTAAGATTTCATTGCACCCTTTGCGTGATACGTCATAATTTCTTCGTGTGTAGGTGCTAAAACATAATCTCTGCTTGTAAGATGAAACATTGTATCACCAAAAGCTTCAACACGTCCAGTAGATTCCCATATTTCACGCGGGTTTAAGGCTGGTAGCAAAAACTCCTGTCCACCAATTGCAACCATTTCGTCATTAATAATATCTGTTATTTTTTTAATTACTTTGTAACCAAGTGGTAAAAAGGAATAGATACCTGCAGAGAGCATTCTAACCATTCCACTACGTAACATTAAAATATGGCTTGGTATTACTGCATCTGCTGGAACTTCTTTTAAAGTTGGAATAAACGATTTGCTAATTTTCATATTATCTTTATGTTTTATTGAATAAAAATTAAGATGCAAAAATACTTAAAGAGTGAGTCATATCAAAAGGATTGAATGCAAAGTCTTCTTCCGAAAAAAATACACAAAATTAAGAAGTCCTATAATTTAAAATATTATTGGTTATATGAACAATTGAAAAAAAGCAAATAATTTATGTGAAACTCAAAAGCAGTAGTTTAAAGTTAAGGAAGATAACTTTAGTAGTTATCCTACCTAACTCAAATGCACTTCTTTGTAAAGTGTTTCCTTACTTAAGTAAACTCATTTTTTTACTTTCTGCAAAGCTTCCGCTCTGTAGCCTATAACGGAAGTTCCGCAAGAATTTCGGTCAAAAACGTTGTAAGTTCAATAAAGACAAGATGTTAGCCCAAATCACTCAAAACAGTGTGGCTAAGAATATTTTACCTATAATGTACTTTATACTTGCTTGTATAGCTATATTATTGTATATTAGTAGCCAAGATGTTTATACAAAAGATAAATAAAAAAACTGAGACCAAAACCTACACATCGACTGTTCTAATGGAGAACTTCCGAGACGGCAAAAAGGTTAAGCACCGTATCATTTCAAACCTATCAAAATGGCCAGATGAATTAGTATCTAGTTTAGACAAACTGCTAAAAGGAGAAA
>CAMZLW010000177.1 GCA_947311785.1 uncultured Ignavibacteriales bacterium
AGAAAAACATAAATTACGATTGGAAAAATATTGTGAGAATAATGAATACTCAAACTATACAAACCGTAGTATTGCCAACGGATAAAAAAATTATACACCTACGTAAACCAGCTATTCCTATGATAGAAGTTAAACAAATTTACGAAGCTACTAATTGCAAAAACTCTCAAATGGCTGTTAAAAAATATGTAGGGTACCACTAATTTGGTAAGCTATTGTTTTCAAATTACTTAACTCCTTAGATAGACAAGTTGGGTTAAAATTATTAAACCTTGTTCAGCACAAAGAAAATCCAAAATGGGATTATTCTATTGAAACCGATAATCGATAACTGATAATGTCCAACTTATTTATTGACAGTTCCTAAGTCTCTTTATTTAATTTGCACATAACGGCTCGGAGATATGCAGAGTTGAAAATACGGTGTTCGGAGAACTTAGCCTTTTTATTCCAACTCATCCAAAATGTCTTCAATTCTTTCTTCGCTTAAATCATCAATTGTTTTAAAGGATGTAAGAATCACATCGGCACGTTGTATTAGTTTTTTCTTATAATACTTTGGTGCAAATACAGATGCGTCAATCATGTAAAAGCGTCCAGTTTTTTCATCCAAAAATGAGTAGCTAATAAAAGGACCACCGCCAGATTTATCGGTAAACTTCCAAAAGCCTTGGCACATAAGGGCATAACGCCCGTTAAAGTTTGCTTGCGAAACCATTGGCTTCGACATTCCGTACGAAATATCAACATAAACTGAGTCGTCGCTAACTCTAAAATATTTTTTGGTAACTCGGTTTCGGATGTTTGTTAAAGAATCGTGATTCAAATATTGTGCGTTTGCGTTTTCAATCCAATGAACAAATAGCCATCGTTCAATTGCACGGTTTCTTCCGCTTCGGAGCCAAACAAAATTATTTACCGAATCACATTTTGCAAGCTCAACTGCTGGCTGAACGTACATAGTCCAATCAAATTTACTTAATAATTTTGCTTCAATTTTTTTGTTTTCCAAACTTGGTTTATAAAGTTGTGAAAACAATCTTTTGTTGGATGTTTTTCTAAACGAGTATAGTAATTCTTCGTTATTTTTTAATATACTTTTCTTTAAATCTTCAATCGAGTTTCCAACTACAAACATCACAAGTTGATTTTTTGCCCACAAATCATTTTGGTTTATAAATATCTCTTCGCCACTTTTAATCATTTTGGTAACGGATGAATCCAAAGACTTTTTAATATACTGCGAAACTTTATCGTTTGAATTAAGGGTTCCAAGAATAATTATGTTTTTTCTGCTTTTAAGATTATTTAACTTTCCAAGATTTTCTCTCATTAAATTAAATAAATTTTCTGGCTGCGGAGTGTAGATTATCTTTTCAAACACATGTAGCATTTCAGCTTCAAGCTCGTAGTAGAGGGACGAATCGGCAATTACAATAATATCGTCGTCGTTTCCAATAGCAGGTTTTTGCGAATTTGTACACGCAAAAAAAGAGAAGAGTAATGTTGCAAAAATAAATATAAAAGGTAAGTTTTTTGTTTTCATATTAATAATAATTTGTTTTTAAAAAGTAGAAATTATACAAAATGTTGCAGAATATGTTTCAACTAAAAAGGAACATTGGGCAACACTAATTCCAAATTAGGTAAATAGATTGAATACAATATTGCCATTGTACCACAGACCGATATTGGAATTGTTAAATTATCATCAGCCCAACCGTAAGAAATATTTTCGACAATTCCCGATACAACAACTGCTACAAAGCCTATTAAATACTCGGTTAAACTTCCTTCTATCTTTGGAGTTACAAGCATTACTAAAGTTCCAAAAACAATAAAGGCTGTAGTTCCTTCGAGACTTTTGAACAGAAATTTGTGTCGTCCAAATTTTCGTCCAATTAATGCCGCAAAAATATCGCCAAATATTAGCACGGCAATACCAAGTATTACAAATACTTTTGGAAAAAAAATTACCGTTACCAAAGCTGCAATTAAAACGTAAGTTGCTCCACTTAATGTAATTTGCTTTGAGTTAATTTCGTGTTCGCGTAGCATGAACCCAAAGTAGGAGTACAGGAAATTGCGATATGCTGGAAAAAGATAACGTGCTAAATCTAACACAAGTGATATTAAAGTTAAAGGAATTAACATAGTAAGTGCTAATTCCTTTGTAATAAAATAGTAAACAATAGCAATTGATAACGAAAGCAGATGAATACTTTTACGAAGCAACTCTGCCTTATAATCTATGTTGCCTTTGTCAAGCGTTGTTGTCATTGCTTTCTTCAGATTTTTTTTCTGAATTATCTGCTGGTTGTTTTTCTTCAGGTTTTCTCTCGTTTTTTTCTTTCATCATATCTTTTACGTGAGTAGGAATTTCATCTCCGCCATTTTTCTTTAGTGGAGGAAGTGTTTCGCCATTAACAACTTTTTCAATTTCATCAGCATCCAATATTTCACGCTCTAATAATTCTTTAGAGAGTTTATGTAAAATATCCATGTTTTCTTTAAGAATATTTTCCGAACGTTTCATAGCTTCCATAACAATTGCTTTTACTTCAACATCTATTTCTTGAGCTGTTTGCTCGCTGAACTCTTGATGCTTTGTAACTTCACGTCCAAGGAATAGTTCTTCCTCTTTTGCTCCGTAAGAAACTGGACCAAGTTTTTCGCTCATTCCCCATTCGCAAACCATTTTTCTTGCAATGCTTGTAGCCTTTTCAATATCGTTACCAGCACCAGTGGTAAAATTATTAAATATAACTTTTTCTGCAGCTCTGCCCCCAAGTGCGTATGTAATAACTCCTTCGAGATATTCTTTTGTGTAAGTATGTTTTTCATCAACAGGAAGATATGTTGTAACCCCTAATGCACGTCCGCGAGGAATAATTGTTACTTTGTGAACTGGGTCTGCTTCCGGAGTTTTAAGTGCAACCAACACATGTCCTATTTCGTGATAGGCTGTAACTTTTTTCTCTTTTTCAGAAATGATAAGACTTTTACGTTCCATTCCCATCATAATTTTATCTTTTGCATCTTCAAAATCAATTACTTCAAGAGCCACTTTGCTTTTACGTGCAGCCAATAGAGCAGCTTCGTTAACAAGATTAGCAAGCTCAGCACCAGATAAACCTGGAGTTCCTTTGGCAAGTGTTTTAAGATTTACAGCTTTATCAAGAGGTGTTTTTCTTGTGTGAACTTTTAGAATGCCTTCTCTTCCTTTTACATCAGGTCTGTCAACAACAACTTGTCTATCAAAACGTCCAGGACGCAGTAACGCTGGGTCAAGCACATCTGGACGGTTAGTTGCAGCAATAATAATTACACCACTGTTCTGTTCAAATCCATCCATTTCTACAAGCAGGGCGTTAAGTGTTTGTTCACGTTCATCGTGTCCGCCACCAAGCCCAGCACCACGTTGGCGACCAACTGCATCAATTTCGTCTATAAAAATAATTGCTGGTGCACTTTTTTTGCCTTGCTCAAAAAGATCGCGTACACGGCTTGCACCAACGCCAACAAACATTTCAACAAAATCGGCACCACTAATTGAAAAGAACGGAACACCAGCTTCGCCAGCAACAGCACGGGCTAAAAGGGTTTTGCCAGTTCCCGGAGGTCCTAATAATAAAACACCGCGTGGAATTTTACCTCCAAGTTTTTGAAATTTACTTGGCTCTTTTAAAAACTCAATTACTTCTTCAAGTTCTTGTTTGGCTTCATCGGCACCAGCAACATCTTTAAATGTAACTTTAATTTGCGATTCGGAAATTAATTTTGCTTTACTTTTCCCAAAACTAAAAATTCCTTTTTGCCCACCAGCAGCACCGCCTTGCATACGTTTCATAAAAAGAAACCAAACGCCAATAATTAAAATCCAAGGAACAAGCCCAAACAATAGTGTCATCCATTCGTTAGATTCTTTAACAAAGGTAAACTTAACACCTTTCTCTTTCCAAACCTTTACTTGCTCTTGAATTATTGGTTCAACAAGGGTAGTTCTAAATTTATCGATGTTTTGATTTTTGATAAACTCTTTTGTTTTTAGAGTTCCTTCAAAAATATAATTATTGCCTTCATCTTTAAGAACTTTTGCTTCACTAATTTTGTCACTATTTATTAGCTGTTCGTATTGGTCAAATGTAAGTTCCATTACACCATTGTTGCCTTCGTTCATTAATTGCATTACAACAACTGCAGCAATTACAACAACGCCCCAACTTAAAACTGATTTTATAACTTTAGACCAATCAAACTCACCATCTGGTTTCTTTGAATCTCCACTGCCACCAAAAGGATTTTTCTTCTGTGGTTTTTTCTTTTCTTCTTTTTTATCCGACATCTCTAATTTATTTAATTCGTTAAACATTTAAATTCAAAACTCCTACTCACTAAGTTGATAAATTTCCTTAAGATTTCTATACTTTTGGGCATAATCTAACCCATATCCAATTACAAACTCGTCTGTAATTTCGAAACCAATATAATCAATTTTCACATCATATTTTATACTATTAGGCTTTACTAAAAGGGAAACATACTTTATTGATGCAGGCTTAAGTTGCTTTAGCAATCCATCCATATAGTTTATTGATAAGCCCGAATCGACAATATCTTCAACAACAATTATGTGCCTTTCGGAAATATCTGCGTTTAATTCCTTTAGCATTTTAACATTTCCCGATGAAATTTTTTCATCGCCATAGCTTGAAAGTTTCATAAAATCCATTTCGCAGTGAATTGTAACTTGCTTTAGCAAATCGGATAGAAACATAAACGAGCCATTTAGAACACCAATAAATATTGGAAACTTTCCTTCGTAATCTTTTGTAATTTCTTCTCCAAGGGCTTTTACACGCTCGGCTAATTTTTCTTCTGTAATCATTGGAATAAATTTTTCATTTCCAACTTGGATGAAATCTTTATCGTAGTCTATTTTACCCATAACCTAATTATCCTTTTTGTGGTGTTATTAATTTTTACACTTTGGTCTATTCTTTTGTTAATAACCCAAACTACATTACCGTTATTTATTAATAAAAGTTGATTTTTTTTAGAGACTGAATCTACTTTAATCTCGGTTAAAAAATCGGAAATACTTTTTGTGCCATTTAATCCAATTGGTTGAAACTTATCTCCACTTTTCCATTTTCTAATTGTTAGTGGAAATGTTAGTTTGTCTCCGCTTATATATTCAATGTTTTTTTCTTTTGAAAATATTTTTGGAACTTCATCAACCTCAATAGCCGACAATAATTTCCCATCTATTTCAATTTCATCATTTAAATTTAGAGTAAACAAAATATCATTTTGTTTAATTTCTTTTTGGATAAACAGAAGAAGAAATTCTCGTTCTCTAATTGCAGATAGTTTTTCACCTAAATTTATTTTGCTACCAACTTGCAGATTAAAGAGATTTTTAATTTGAAAAATATCACTAAATGTTGGAGTAATATCAAAATTCTTTTCAATAGAATATCTAACAGAAGTAGCAAAAACATCTTCCGAATTTTCTGTAATTATTTTGTTAGAAATTGCAATTCCAGATTCAGTTTTGGAAATATATTTTTCAGAAATATCCACAGCCAAATTAGAAATTATTCTATTGCTCTCTTTTGCAATCTCGGAAAATTTTAATAAGTTCAAATCAATTGCATTATTTATTTTCTCTTTTATTTTAGGAATTATTTCATTCCTTAAAAAATTACGATTAAAATCACTTTCCAAGTTTGATGAATCAATTCTAAATTGAATATTATTAAAATTTAGATAATTAATAATATCGTTTTTGCTTGTTGATATAAATGGTCTAATTATATTATCTCGGGTAATAGGAATTCCGCTTGCACCTCTTAAACCAGTTCCGCGAAACAAGTTTAGTAATACTGTCTCTGTGTTATCGTTCAAATTATGAGCAGTTACAATTTTTGTTGCTCCAATTTTTTTAGCATATTTTTGTAATTCTTTGTAACGAATATTCCGAGCAGCTTCTTCAATGGACTCTTTATTCTCCTTAGCAAATTCTTTTACATCAACTTTTTTAGAATTAAATTGAATATTAAGGTTTTTGCAAATGGATTTACAAAACAACTCATCTCCATCGGATTCTTTACCCCTTAGCGAATGATTAATATGGAAGGCAAATAATTCTATTCCAAATTTTAATTTATATTTATAAAAAAACTGGAGAGCAAAAACAGAATCAGCACCACCACTTAGGGCAATTAAAAGGTTATCACCCTTTTGCACTAAGTTGTGTGTGTTTATAAAGCGTATAATATTTTGCTCGGTTGCTCCGCTCATTTTGTCTTTTCAAAATTGCGTAATTTTTCACACAAAAATTGTTTCCTTGGATTATGCAAAACTCAAATTGTTATTATTACACAAGTTAATTTATAAATGGCAGCAATCTAAAAACTCATCTTTTCGGAAAAAGTTCTTTGAAAAGGTCATTTTCAATTGATATGCCCAACGTTGAAATGTGGGGTTAATCTAATTTTGGCTTTTACACAGTTTCTAAAGTCTTAGTTATTTTTAATCTATTGCAAGAATTTCAAATTTAATAATTCCTGCAGGAACTTGTGCCTCAACTGTTTCTCCTAACTTACTACCCATTAATGCTTTACCAACTGGAGAGGTTAACGCAATTTTACCTTGCTGAAAATCAGCTTCTTCTGGAGAAACCAATAGATAATCAAAAGTTTTTGAATTGTTTAAGTTTTTCACTTTAACTTTAGAAAGAATATGAACTTCGCCTGCTGGTAAATCACTTGCATCAATAATTTGTGCTCTTGAAAGAAGATCTTCCATTTTGCTAATTTTTAACTCAAGCAAACCTTGTGCATCTTTTGCTGCATCGTATTCTGCATTTTCAGATAAGTCACCAAACGAACGAGCTTCTGCAATGGTGTTAGCCATCTCTTTTCTACCTGTTGTTTTTAGCTCTTTAATTTCTATTTCTATTTCTCTAAGTCGTTCTGGTGTTAAGTAAACAAAATTTGCCACGGAAAAATCTCCAAATAATAAAAAAAATACCACTGCTTTTGCAGTGGATAAACAAAGGTAAGAAAATATTGTTTTCTTTTCAATAAAAAAGAGAGCGGGTAATAAAGAGAAAGTTATTGCGGTGTAAAAGAATAACTTAACAATAATAATTAGGAACCTTTGCATAAACCGAAATGGCGGAAACTTCAGGTTAAGATTAACCTGTTGTTTCCGCCTTATCAGAGTTTTAACTTACTTTTGAAAAATCAGCTTATTTAAGTAGCATCATTTTCCTAGTAATATTTACATTTTCACCAACTAATTTGTAGAAATAAATTCCTGAAGTTAGGTTGCTTGCATCAAAGTTGAAAGTAAACTTGCCAGCACTAAAGTCTTGATTTGCAACTGTTGCAACTTCTTGACCAAGTACGTTATATACTTTAACTGAATAGAAACCAGCTTCAGCAATTGAAAATTCAATTTGTGTTGATGGATTAAATGGGTTTGGATAATTTTGTTCTAATCCAAACTTAGTTGGAACTGCATCTGATGGAGCAACATCAGTAACGCCATCTACTTTTTTGTAAATAACTCCAGAGCTTGTTCCGGCATATAATGTTTGTGTAGTTTCATCTACCATTATTGAGCTAACTTCAATTCCGCCCATTCCTACACTAGCCCAGCTACCTGCAACAGGTATTGAACTAACAGATGAATTTTTTCTTGTTGTTTTAGAAGATGTTGAGCTATACTTGTAAACACCGCCAGCCCAAGTGCTAACATATACATCTTTACCATAAACTGATACTGAGTACACTTGCATACTTGGTAAGCCTGTGTTTACTTCTACCCAAGATTCGCCTTCATCTGCCGACATATAAACACCACCACCAGAAGTAGCTGCATAAATACTGTTATTAACATCTGTTGCTAAGGACCAAATGTGTGGATACCCTACAGGTAGTTCAACCCAGGCTTTTGCATCGAAATCGTACTTTAACACACCAAGCCCAAATGTTCCAACAAATAAGTTTTTTTCTGTAACTGTTAATGTTTGTACAGCGTATCCACTCATTGCAAGACCTTCGTTAATAGCAACCCAAGTTACACCAGCATCTTTAGAGGCAAATACACCACCACCCCAAACTGCAGCATATAGAATATTGTTTAGAGAAGTTATTGCACGAACATCGCCTTTTATTTCTACTTGAGCCCATACTTTTCCATCGTATCTGTATAAGCCTTGCTCTGTTCCAGCAAATATTTGACCATCATATTCGTATAGAGACCAAATATACATTACTTTCATTCCTTCGTTAAGAAGTTTAAAGTCTCTTTTGTTGTTTAAGTATATATTTCCGCCAACTGTTCCTACTAATAATCCATCTCTACTATGATACATAGACCAGATCATTTCGTTAAGACCTGTTCCGCCAGCTTCAACCCATTGGCTTGTACCACTATTGCCACCACCGTTATTAGGATTGTTAGTAACATTTACTGTAAGCGAAACGCACGAGTTGTTATTTGATAAATCGATATCAACTTGATCGTAACCATTAATTTCGGCACAGTTTGTTATTTCTGGGTCTCCAGGTATATTTCCGTGGAAAGGAGAAAGGTTCATTTGACCTTGACCTGTAAAGTAATTACAAATCATTTGTCCGTTTATTACACCAGTAGTAAAGTTTACTTTTGCTTTAGGTGCAAGAATTGAACCGCGAATATCGATACCTTGAATGTATATATCTTGTGCTTGGTGAAAGTTGTAAAGAACGTTACCAATTGCGGTTCCGTTTACAGTTAATCCGCCAGTCCAAGTAATATTTGTTCCATCTATATTTACTAATACAACTGAACCATTAGGAACATCTATTTGCATATTGTTAGAAGCAGTAAGATCGTTACCATCAACTTCAAATACATTTAATAATGGGTCTGTACCAGTAAGAGTTAAACCACCCCATTGGAATGTAGTTGTTCCATTAACTTGTTTATTTGCCAATTGAGCTGTTAATGCGTTTAAGTCAATTTCTGCTTGAGCAAAATCAACAGGAACTGGATTTTCTTGACGTATTGTACCATCGCTACACAAGTTTTGTTGTTGAATATTGGCATATTGCCCATAAACAACGTTGCCATTGTAAACTTGACCACTTATATATGTAAGTTTGCGACCTACAATAAGAACATCTTCTGTTCCGCCCGAAGGTGCTAGTTTATCGCCAACACTATAACCAGTAAAGTGTGCATCTCTACCAACAGCAACTTTACCTTCTGTATCGGATGATGGTTGAGTAGCGTCTTTAAGAACAAATAGGTTAAACGGAGCAGCAATACCTAAATTAAACATAGGTTGCTGACCTAAGCTAACATAATCAACTTGAGCAGTAATTGTTAAAGTAGTACTTGCACCTGCTACTAAGTTTCCAACAGTCCAAACACTAGTTGTTGTATCGTAACCAGCAGGAGTTGAAGATTGATAAATTAGACCGGCAGGTAGTACATCCGAAACAACTATTCCTGAACCATCTGTTGTGCTATTGTTAGTAACAGTAATTGTATAGGTAATAATGTCGCCATCATTTGGGTTTGTATTGCTAACTTCTTTGTTGATACCTAAATCAAAGTCGTTAACATGTTGAATATATATTCCTGCATCCCATGTTAAATCTACTTCGCCGGCAATTAAATCTGTACATTCTGTTTTACCAGTTGTTACATCTGCGTCAGAATCAACCGCATCGTTGTTACCAACATCTTTAGAAGAAAAAACATATCCATTAGGTAGTACAAATTGTACAAAATACTGACCAGGTGCTAAATCTTCAAACAAGTAGTAGCCATTGTTATCTGTAAGTTTTGAATCAACAAATTGACCTGAACATGTGTAAAGATTAACTCTAACATTTTTCACACCATCTTCACCAAGGTCTTGAATTCCGTTTTCGTTGGTATCGTACCATACTCTATCACCAATTGTAGCTTTAGGATTGCATGTAACTTCTACAGAATGGTTATCGTCTGAGCGAACATTTGGTTTGTAAGAACCATCAGGCATTTGTGGATGACCAATTGCCCAAGCATTGTTTACTATTGTTGTTCCACAATCGTTTTGAGTTGTTGTGTAAGATTTTTTTACTATCCAAACACTATCAGGCTCAAGAACTGTGTTGCCAATTTTATGGTTGCCATTTGGTTTTAACAATGGATCGTATAAAGAGACACCACCATGAAGAACTATATCGCCACAGTTATGAACTGTGAATGTATATTCTATTATATCTCCAGCTAATATTGTTTGAGGACCTGTTTTTTCGAGATTAACACATGTATGGAAAAATCCAAAATCAATTGTAGGATCGTCATTATAATTAGAAATTGTAACTGCTGCACTATTATTTTGATCTCCATCGCTATCAAGTGCATCGTCGTTGCCTTTATCTTTGTATGTTATATACCATTTTTCGCTATCGGATGTGTTATCAAAAACACCTCCTGCATTAAAATTAGCATCTGCTACTTTTACTACATAATTACCATTTTGAAGTTGAGCAAACTCGTAAAATCCTACAGAATTGGTAGTAGTTGTAGCAATTAAGTTGTTGTTATTATCGTATAGTTCTACAACAACATTTTCTAATGGATCTTCGTTTGCATCTTGAATACCATCAACATTTGAATCGTGCCAAATATAATTGCCCAGTTTAACATCTTGGTTGCATGTAACTTCTACAGAATGGTTATCGTCTGAACGAACATCTGGTTTGTAAGAACCATCAGGCATTTGTGGATGACCAATTGCCCAAGCATTGTTTACTATTGTTGTTCCACAATCGTTTTGAGTTGTTGTGTAAGATTTTTTTAC
>CAMZLW010000178.1 GCA_947311785.1 uncultured Ignavibacteriales bacterium
TGTCCCAAGGTTTTTGTATTTTTAATCATCTGAAAAGTGGTGTTTGTTTGCAATATTTTTCTTTTTAACTATCTAAAAATAAGCATCTTACACCTCTTTTCTCCTTTTTTGTTTTAGTTTTTTAAGTAGTACTATATACAAATCTAAAGTAACTTTATATGTATCTTTCTACCAAAACCTCACTATCATGTATCTCTGCATCAGTATTGCTTAACTCATTTTTCTACGTCAACTTTACCAACTTCTATTTTAAATTGATCAAAAAAAGCATGGTACAAGTAGAATGTGCATATATTATAAACATAGAGACATTTAGAAGTGTATTTTTTTATTATCTTTACGCTCCAAAATATTTTTTTATTGAACAAAGCGAAATATAATTAAGGCAAGTGATGAATAAAATTGAATTTTTAGACCATATAAGAAAAAATGGAATATCATTTGCACAATTCAAAATCGAATCTGATGCAAGAGCTGTTGACCATGTGAAACCAATTGAAGATGCTATAAAACTTAAGCTACATAACTTCACAAAACTTAATCAAAGAAGAACTATACGTATTTTGAAAACCTATAAACCAAGTGATGAGATTAAAAATGCAGTAAGTAGAATTAAAGATAAACAGACTTGGCTAATTATTACTGAGGATTGGTGTGGAGATTCTGCACAAAATATACCTTACCTTTTTAAAATGGTTGAGGAAAATGAGAACATAGAATTCAAAATAATTTATCGTGATGAAAATCTTGATATAATAGATAAGTATTTAATAAATGGTGGACGTGCAATACCTAAAATTGTTGGATTCGATAATGCTGGCAACGAGCTATTCCAATGGGGACCTCGCCCAGAAGTTGCAAAGCAATTAGTGAAAAATTGGAAAAAGGAGGGATTTGCTCCTCCTGAATTTAACGAAAAACTTCATTTTTGGTACGCGAAAGATAAAGGGAAAACACTTGAAAAAGAATTTGTGGAATTATTACAGAGCTATATGTAGTATAAAATTATTTCAATAATTTTTTAGAGTAATTAACAAACACGCATTGTTAGTGGAACATGCTTAGGTTTAACAATTTTAAAAGAATTATTGAAAGCTATCATGGAAAAATTAAATTTGAAAGTGTGTATGGTGAAGAGACAAAAATTATTGTAAAATTGCCTATTGTAAAGCAGGGAGTGTAAAAAGTTTTGTGTAAATAAAAATCCCTCTGAAGCGGAGCGGAGGTACGGAGCGGAGCTTCAGAGGGATTTTAGGGAAAAAATTATTAACTTTATTTTTCACCATTTACACGGCGACAGACATGGAACGAACAAATGAAATGATTAAGCAACTAAAAGCTAATCTTTCTGGTGCAACAACTTATAGTGACTTAATGGGCAAAGATGGGAATATTAAAAATCTACTTGCCAAATCAATAGAACAAATGCTCAATAGCGAACTAACCGAACATCTCGGTTATCCGAGGCATTCACTGGTTGGTAATAATAACAGCGGCAACAACAGAAAAGGTAAAACTAGGAAAAGACTTAAGAACAATAATGTAAAAATTAAAATTAGTAGCATTTATTATTTCTGTAATGGTTATATATCCTATATTTCAGATGAGAGTTTGCTTATTAGAATTAATGCAACAAATGGTAAAATTATTAAATAATAATTATCTCTCTCCGTGAATTCTCTTATTATTTTTCTTAACTTTATAATTACAATTTTTAAACACTTGCAAAGCAATTTTTTAGGAATATTTGAATTATAAATAGGATAATTGACGATGAAACAGAAAATAGCATACGATGGAATTACATTTGATGATGTTTTATTATTACCAGCAAAATCGAATGTATTGCCACGGGAAACTGATTTACGAGCTAGATTAACAAAAAGCATTGAGCTTAATATTCCTTTCCTTTCCGCTGCAATGGATACTGTTACAACTTCAAATATGGCAATTGCAATGGCTGCACAGGGTGGCATTGGTGTTATTCATAAAAATATGTCAATAGCAGAACAAGCAGATGAGGTTGATAAAGTAAAACGTTCCGAAAGTGGGATGATTCATAATCCTATTACACTTACCAAAGAAAAAACAATTGCAGATGCAAAAGATTTGATGTCAAAGTTCCATATTTCTGGTATTCCGATTGTTGATGATGAAAATAAGTTAATTGGAATTTTAACAAATCGTGATTTAAGATTTGTTGATGATATGTCGCAAAAGATTTGTGATATGATGACAAAAGATAATTTAAGAACTGCTCCTATTGGAACTTCGCTTGAAGCCGCCGAAAAATTATTACAAAAATATAGAATTGAAAAGCTTCCAGTTGTTGATGATAATATGGTTTTAAAGGGGCTAATTACTTTTAAAGATATTTCCAAAAATATAAAATATCCAAATGCGTGCAAGGATGATTTAGGTCGTCTGCGTGTTGCTGCTGGCGTTGGTGCTACTGGCGATGTGATGGATAGAGTTGACGCACTTGTAAAAGCTCACGTTGATGTTGTAGTTGTGGATACTGCCCACGGACATTCGGAAGGTGTGATGAATACTGTTCGGAAAATTAGAAGTAAATATCCAGAGCTTCAAATTATTGCTGGAAATATTGTAACTGGCGAAGCTGCATTAGATTTAGTTGAAGCTGGAGTTAATGCTGTAAAAGTAGGCATCGGAGCTGGGTCAATCTGTACAACCCGCATGATTGCTGGCGTTGGTGTGCCTCAAATAAGTGCAGTAATGGAAGTTTACAAAGCTCTAAAAGATACAGACATTCCAATAATTGCCGATGGCGGAGTTAAGCAAACTGGAGATGTATCAAAGGCAATAGCTGCGGGAGCAGATACAGTTATGATGGGTGGAATGCTTGCTGGCGTTGACGAAACGCCTGGCGAAAAAGTTTTGTTTGAGGGACGTAGTTTCAAAGTCTATCGTGGAATGGGTTCTCTTGGTGCAATGAAGCAAGGTAGCAAAGATAGATATTTCCAAGATATGGAAGAGGATATTAAAAAACTTGTACCCGAAGGAGTTGAAGGTCGTGTTGCTTACAAAGGACCTTTGTCTGATACAATCTACCAATTTGTAGGTGGGTTGCGTGCATCAATGGGGTACTGCGGTGCAAGGACAATTGAGGAATTTAAAACGGAAACACAATTTGTTAAAATTACTGGTTCTGGTTTACGCGAAAGCCATCCACACGATATTATTATTACAAAAGAATCACCAAATTATCAATCAAAGTAGGGCATAATTAGAATGTTTAAAGTACTTGTAATTGCATACTACTTTCCCCCAATGGGATTAAGTGGTGTTCAAAGAGTTTTAAAATTCACAAAATATATGAGTGAATATAATTGGCAACCTACTGTAATTACTTCTGGTAAAACTGGTTATTATGCTCACGACAAATCTCTGTTGGAAGAAGCAGAAAATGCCAATATTAAAATTGTTAGAACCGAGGCTTTTGATCCTAGTTCAATCTTGGCAAAGTATGGAACTATTTCGATGCCAAGAGAGTTTGTTAGAAAAATACTTAGTAAAATTAGCAAGTTTGTTTTTATCCCCGATAACAAAAAATCGTGGGCAAACAAAGCATATTTGGAAGCAAAAAAACTTTTAACTAAAGAAAAATATGATGTAATTTTTGTTTCAGTTCCTCCATTTTCGCAGTTTGAAATTGCCGCTAAATTGAAAAATGAATTTGATTTACCTTTAATTGTCGATTATCGCGATTTGTGGTTTGGAAATCATTTTGGATATTATCCAACTCCGTACCATAAATACAAGCATAAAAAACTTGAGTATGCTGCACTAAAAGCAGCCGATAAAATTGTTGCAGTTAACAGAAAAATAAAAGAGAAACTTCTTATTACATATCAATTCTTACACTTTGAAGATTTTGAAATTATTCCACATGGCTTTGACCCAGAAGATTTTGAAAATGTTGAGCCAATAACTTTTAAAACTAAAAAACTAAGAATTTTATATTCTGGAATTTTTTACGAGAACATAACTCCAAAATATTTGCTAACTGCGTTTAATGAGTTATCCAAAGAGAGACCAGATGTTACCGAAAATATTGAACTTCACTTTGTAGGTCATTTCAGAAAAGAGAACAGAAAGTTAGTAAAGAAATTTAATCTTTTTGAAAATGTTGTTGAACACGGATATCTAAATCATAACGATGTTTTACGATATTTAGTTTCTGTCGATTTACTTTGGGTAATGCTTGGCAACGGTACAAATATGGATACGGTTTCTGCTGGAAAACTTTACGAATATTTTGGAACTCGTAAGCCTGTTATTGCTACTGTTCCTGATGGTGCATCTAAAATTTCGGCTGAAAAATATGGAGCTTCATTTATTACTTCACCAGATAATATTGATGAGATTAAAGAAATGTTCATAAAAGTATTTGAACAATACCACAGTAATAAATTGCCAAAACCAAGTGAAGAAGTTGTTCTTGATTTTGATAGAAACCACTTAACAAAAAAACTTACAAATATTTTTCAATTTTACTTGAAGGAAGATGAATGAATGTAGCTATTATTGGCTCAGGTGGTAGAGAACACGCCATTGCCTATAAAATAAAAGAAAGCAAACAACTTGATAATTTATTCATAATTCCAGGTAACCCAGGCACTAAGTTATTGGGCAAAAATGTTAGTTTAGATGTAGTTAATCATCAAGTGATTATTGAGTTTTGTGAGAACAACAAAATAGATTTAGTTGTAATTGGACCTGAAATTCCCTTGGTTGATGGGCTTGCTGATTCGTTAAGAGAAAAAGGGATTAATGTTTTTGGACCAAACAAAAATGCAGCAGAAATAGAAGGGGATAAAGCGTTTTCAAAAGAACTTATGGAAAAATATAAAATTCCAACAGCCTCTTTTAAGGTTTTTGAAAAAAATAATTTTAATGAAGCCATTAAATATTTAAATGAAATTTCTTATCCCACTGTGATAAAAGCCTCTGGTCTTGCGGCTGGCAAAGGCGTTGCTATTTGTGAAACTAAAAATGATGCTGAAGAATATATCAATCAATGTTTTAATGAATCGTTGTTCGGTAATTCTGGTGAAACTCTTGTAATTGAAGAATTTTTACAAGGTGAAGAAGCATCGATATTTGCAATAACTGATGGAGATAATTTTGTGTTACTTCCAGCAGCACAAGACCACAAAAGACGTTTCGAAAATGATAAAGGACCAAACACTGGAGGAATGGGGGCATACGCACCTGCACCTTTAGTAACCGAAGAAATCTTAAATCGAATTTCGCAAAAAGTAATAATTCCAACCCTTGAAGCAATGAAGAGTGAAGGAAGAAAATATAACGGTTGTCTATATGCAGGATTGATGATTGATGATGGAGAACCTTCAGTTGTTGAATTTAATTGTCGTTTTGGCGACCCCGAAACTCAGGTTGTATTACCAATAATTGAAGGTGATTTTCTACAATTACTAAGTAGTGTTGCAAAAGGTGAAATTGATAAAACTTCAATTACTGTTACAAATAAACACGCAATTACTGTTGTTGCTGCCTCGGAGGGATATCCAGGAAATTATAATAAAGGAATGGAAATCTCTGGAATTGAAAATGCTGAAAATGAAAACGTAATGGTTTTCCACGCTGGAACAAAAAATGAAGATGACGTTCTTAAAACAAATGGTGGCAGAGTGCTAAATGTTACTGCAATTTCATGCACAAGTTTAAGCAATGCTAAAGAGAATGCCTACGAAGCAATGGAAAAAATAAACTTTACTGGCAAAGTTTACAGAACAGATATAAGTAACAAAGCATTATAAAAAGATTAAAGCATTAATTTACTCTTGACAAAGAACTCATTTACAAATATATTTACTGCTGTGAAAAACATATTTATTAAAATATCGCTTCTTCTAATCTTATCCGCCTTTTTCCTTGGTGTTCACTATTCCGATTTTAACATTGTAAGTGATACCGATAATGTTATCCTTTCGTGGCATACTAATTTGGAAGAGGGATTAAAAGAGACATCAGTTGAACGTAAAGTTGTGCATGGTGCTTTTTCTTCTGTTGGTGTTGTTACAGCAAAAGGAGATAATTCATCATACTCATTCACCGATGAAAACGCCTTTAAGGTTCAAGATGGTTTGTATATTTATCGGTTAAGATTTGTCAATAGCGATGGAACATCTTCTTTATCAAGTGAGCAATCAGTAACTCATTTAACTTCAGTTAGTAAAAAAACATGGGGAAGTATTAAAGCTCTATTTAGATAACTGATACTCATGTTAAAAACCAAACTTCCAATTTACTTAGCTTCACAATCACCACGTAGAAAAATATTACTAAAGCAAATAGGACTAAAATTCACTTCCTTTTCTTTTGATTTAGATGAAAAAATATTTGATAACGAATCTCCAGTTAAAACAGTAAAGCGTTTAGCATCTCAAAAAATGATTGTTGCCGAAACAATAAAATCGGATGGAATTATTATTACAGCCGATACTATTGTTGTTCTAAAAGGCAAGATAATTGGAAAACCTAAAAACAAAAAAGATGCAAAAACAATTCTTGAACAATTAAGTAAGAACAAGCATTTTGTTTACACTGGGTTTGCTATTAAAAATTCAGTATCAAATAAAATAATAATTGATTACGAAAAAACAGAAGTAACCTTCCGTGAATTATCATCCAAAGAAATTAAAGATTACATAGCAAGCGGAAGCCCTATGGATAAAGCAGGTGCTTACGGAATACAAGATGATTTTGGTGCTGTCTTTGTTTCAAAAATAAATGGTTGCTACTACAATGTTGTTGGTCTCCCTTTATCAAAAGTTTATTCTGCCCTCAAAGAGATTTTAATTGAGAGATAAAATAACGAAAAATATTGTTATTTCAATTATTGTTTTAATCGTAGTTTATTTAGCTTTAGCACTTTGGGGCAATGTTGATATGGTAATTTCAACATTCAAGTCTTTTAAGTGGAAGTTCTTCCCAATTATACTTGCTATTATTTACTTAACATATATTCTTAAATTTATTAAATGGAATTTTTATTTACACTTAAGTAATATTGAAATTAAAACCTCTGATTCGTTTCAAATTTTTATGGCAACTTTAACAATGAGTGTAACTCCAGGAAAGATAGGAGAGCTGATAAAGCCCTACATGGTTAGGGATATTGTAGGCACTCCAACAAGTAGAACTATTCCAATAGTATTTGCAGAACGAGTTACAGAGTTTTTAGCTCTGATTTTTTTAGTTATTTTAGGAATAGATGCACTAAATAGTGGAATAGTAATATCAGTAATTTCATTTTTAATATTCTTAATTTTATTAATAACAATTTTAAATAAAAATATTAGTAATTGGTTAATTACTAGATTAAGTAATATTGTTTTTTTTCAAAAATATATTAATCCAATTAAAACATCTTTAAACCAATCTAGAATTATTCTTAGTTTAAAACCCTTTTTATTAATGTTTATACTTAGTGTAGTTATTTGGATTGTTGAAGGTTTTGCTTTCTATTTAGTTCTAACAAACTTTGATATAAATATTCTGTTTGTCGAGTCGTTATTCACATATCTGTTTTCTCTTTTTATTGGTGCTATTTCATTTTTACCAGCTGGCTTGGGCATTACAGATGGTTCAATTGCAATAGTGCTAGCAAACTATGGGGTTAACAAAGAGATTGCTGTTAGTAGTGCTTTAATTATTAGAATTGCTACATTATGGTTTGCACTTTTGGTTGGCTTAATAAGTATGTTGAGATATAACATTATTTTTGATAAAATTACCAAGGAAGGCTCATTGAAATAAAATCAATTTATTTAAAAGAAAATTACGATTTCTTTTGTAATTATTTGTATCAATAATTATTTTACATTTCTTTTTTAATTAAATATGGAGGGGATTATGGCAGATGATAATGGAGTAGGACGTGGATTGCTAGTTGGATTTTTAACAGGTTCAATTGTTGGTACATTGCTTGGATTATTATACGCACCTAAATCCGGTAAAGAATTACGAGGTGAAATACAAGATATATCTAGCGACTATCTTGAAGACACTGAAGAATACATCAAAAATGCTAAAGTTAAAGCAAACCAACTTATCAACGATGGAAAGAAAAAATCGGAAGAGTTAGTTACAGATGCTAAAGTTAAAGTTGATGCACTCTTAGTTGAAGCTGAAAAAATTCTTGAAACAGCAAAACAAAAAACCGATGAAATTGTTGATGTTAGTAAAGCTAACATTAATGACAAAGGCGAAAAATTGAAAACCGCAATTAAAAAAGGTTTAGACACATACAAAAGCGAAGTTAGCGAGGAAGCTTAAATAATGGGGCTTGTTGAAATACTGATAGTAATAGCATTAGTTATTGCATCAGTGCTTGGTTTGTACTTAATCAAACTTGTAAAACGACTTTTTATTACGCTTGATATTGTTGAAGCTAAGGTAAAGGAGTTAGATGAAAAAGTAACTCCTTTACTTTTAGAATTACAACAGATGGCAAATTCTGGAAATACTGTTGCTGAGTTTGCAAAAGAACAGACTGAGTTTGCAAGTGAAATAGTAGGTAGTATTAAAAATAAGTTTGGAGGATTAGTTACTAAAAATGTGGCAAAAGATTCTACGCCACAATCGAATGCTAAAAATTTAGTTACAAACCTTAGAGCCTTTGTTAAAGGAGCAGTTTCGTTTATTAGCGAATTAAAATAATAGTAGTTATCAAGCAAAAAATGGAGGAGTCAAATTGAAAGTATTTAATCCTGATGCTATAAGAAATATTGCATTTATTGGTCATGGTGGCAGCGGAAAAACATTATTGTCGGAAGTAATGCTATACAATGCTGGTGAAATTAATCGAATT
The DNA here is from genome assembly GCA_947311785.1 of uncultured Ignavibacteriales bacterium. Lineage (GTDB taxonomy): Bacteria > Bacteroidota > Ignavibacteria > Ignavibacteriales > Melioribacteraceae > 1-14-2-50-31-20. The sequence continues at coordinate 8,861 of CAMZLW010000178.1, forward strand.
GGAAGTATAGAAGAAGGGAACACAACTTCTGACTTTAACAAAAATGAAATTAGTAAACAAATTTCATTATCTGCAACTCCGCTTCATCTAGAGTGGAACGATACTAAAATTAATATAATTGATACTCCTGGTTACTCCGATTTTACAGGACAAGTAAGTGCAGGCTTACATGTTGCTGATGTTGCAGTTTCTGTAATAAAAGCTGCCGAAGGTGTTGAAGTTGGTACTGAAGTTACTTGGGAGAATGTTCATAAGCACAAAATGCCTGCTGCAATAATAATCAATAAAGTTGATAACGAACATTCCAATTTTCAAGGCACTTTTGAAATTGCTAAAGATAGGTTAAATAATGATGCTACAATAATATCGTATCCTGTTAACGAAGGCGTAAATTTCAGCACAGTAATTGACATTATGAAAATGAAGGAAATTACTTTTGAAAGTGCCGAAAGTAAAAAGTTTACAGAAAAAGAAATTTCCGATGAACACAAAGAGCAAGCAGAAAGTATGAGAGAAGAGCTTGTAGAAAAAATTGCAGAATCGAGCGAAGAACTATTAGATAAGTTTTTTGAAGAAGGCACATTAAACGATGAAGAATTAAAGCAAGGATTAATTACTGCAATTAAAACTCGTTCAATTATGCCAGTGTTTGCTACATCGGCAACTAGTGGTGTTGGAATTGCTAACTTTTTAGATTTTGTTGAAAACTTTTTCCCTTCACCAGTTGATAGAATTGGATGTAAAGCCAATATGGTTGGTAGTGAAGATAGCATTGATATTAAATGCGAAATTGATGCTGAACCAACTGCATTTGTATTTAAGTCCCTATCAGAAGCACACGTTGGCGAGTTATCTGTGTTTAAAGTATTTTCTGGCACACTAAAAGCTGGTATGGATATGCTAAATACAACCAGAGAAAAAAGTGAGCGTCTAGGTCAGCTTTTTATTCTAAATGGAAAAAACAGAAAAGAGGTAACTGAATTAACTGCAGGCGATATTGGTGCTGTTGTAAAGCTAAAAGATACCCATACTGGTAACACACTTGCTACAAAAACATATCCAGTTTTAATAGATGATATAGATTATCCTGCACCAACAATACGAGCTGCTGTTGTTGCTCGTTCAAAAGGTGATGAAGATAAAATTTCTACTGGATTGCACACATTCCACGAAGAAAATCCTACAGTTGAAGTACATTTTGATCCAGAGCTAGGACAAACAATTATTTCTGGTCAGGGCGAGCTACAGCTCGATTTAGCAGTAAAAATGCTAAAGGATAGGTATAAGGTTGAAGTTGACTTAATTGAGCCTAAAATTCCTTATCGTGAAACTATTAAAAAAACTATTGAGAATGCTGAATACAAGCATAAAAAACAATCTGGTGGACGTGGGCAATATGGGCATGTTGTTCTTAAAATGGAACCATTACCAAGAGGTACAGGCATAGAGTTTGTTGATGCCATTGTTGGTGGAGTTGTGCCTCGTAACTTTATTCCAGCAGTAGAAAAAGGCTTAACAGAAATTACAGCAAAAGGCATTTTAACTGAAAGCAAAGTAGTAGATATTAAAACCACATTGCATTTTGGTTCTTACCATAATGTAGATTCTGATGAAGTTTCGTTTAAGTTAGCAACTACAAATGCTTTTAAAAAAGGATTTTTAGAAGCTAAACCTATTTTACTTGAACCAATATTTGATGTATCTGTAAAAGTACCTGAAACATACATGGGTGATGTTATGGGTGATATTTCTAGTAGAAGAGGCAAAATTTCTGGAATGGAAGCTGAAGGGCCTTTCCAAGTAATTAAAGCAAAAGTACCTTTAGCAGAGCTTTATAAATATTCTACTCATCTACGTAGCATCACATCCGGACGTGGAGTTCATGCTCGTGCATTTTCGCACTATGAAGAGATGCCTAAAGATGCTCAAGAAAAAGTGATTGCTGATTTTAAGAAAGCAAAAGAAGAAGAATAAAATAAAAAATATAATCTGTTTTAAAACCCAATCTCGCAGGGCGGGGTTGGGTTTTTATATATTCAAGTAAGGATATTTATGGAAAGAATGTGGTCGCCGTGGCGTTCTCAATATATTGATGCTTTCAAAGAAAAAAAAGATGATGGATGTGTCTTTTGTAGTGCTACAAAGAGAAATATGGAAGATGATAAATCTTTAGTTATTCATAAGGGAAAAAATGTTTTTACAATTATGAATTTATATCCATATAATAACGGACATTTGATGGTTGTGCCAAACAGACATATTTCCAAAATTGAACAAATAACAGTTAAGGAATTTGCAGAAATAACAAAGCAAATTTCATTTGCAACAGAGGCTTTAACAAAACTATATTCACCACAAGGCTTTAATATTGGTGCGAACATAGGTAAAGCTGCAGGGGCTGGAATTGACACGCATATTCATTTTCACATTATTCCTCGCTGGAATGGGGATACAAATTTTATGCCCGTTGTTGGAGAGGTAAAAATAATATCGCACGAATTATTTAATACAAGAGACAATTTAAGAAAAATTTACAAAGAGTTTGAAAAAGGAAATTAAATGGAAGACGAAAAGAAATTTGAAAAATTAGAACCAATTAGAGTTAAAGCATTAGATGATATTTTAGGAGTTCCGTTTAAAGTTCTCGATGATGGATTTGTTCGCGTTGTCGATTATCTTGGCTCGGACGAATCAATAGTCCAGGCTGCACGGGTATCTTACGGAAAGGGAACTAAGCAAATAAGTCAAGACCGTGGTTTGATTAGGTATTTATTGCGTCATCGTCATACAACTCCATTTGAAATGTGCGAAATTAAATTACACATACGCATTCCTATGGATGCTTGGAGGCAATGGATACGCCACCGCACAGCAAATGTAAACGAATATTCAACACGTTACTCACTAGCAATTGAGTCTGCACAAACAACAAATCCAGACCAGTGGAGAATGCAATCATCCGATAATAAGCAAGGTAGCTCAGGCTTTTTTGATTTAGAGCAAGGGCAAAAAATGTCGGATGATGAAAAGTTCCTTCACGAAAAAGCAAGAGAAATTTACGATAACCGTGTAGCACAAGGCGTAGCAAGAGAACAAGCTCGTAAAGACTTACCCCTTTCAACATACACCGAAGCATACTGGAAAATTGATTTACACAACCTCCTTCATTTTTTAGAATTACGAATGGAGAAAAATGCACAGCTAGAAATTAGAGAATATGCAAATGTAATTGGACGCGAAATTGTTAAAAGATGGGCACCTATTGCGTGGGAAGCATTTGAAGAATATGCACTAAAGTCAAAAGAGTTTTCTGGTTTTGAATTAGAACTTTTATCGTTACTTGCAAACAGTAAAGGCGATGAAGCAAAAATAAAAGCTGGTGAGTTTGGGTGGCTAAAATATAAAGAGGAAAAACTAACATTCAATATGGAACGCTGGGAATTTGAAAATAAAATGAAAGATTTAAAAATTGAAATTCCTTGGTAATTAAATAATAATAAATTATTAAAACCTCCACAGTTTTCCTGTTAAGCTTTGGAGGTTCGTTTTTTCTATCATGAAACATTCAAAAGTAATTTAACTCACATAAGGTTATGATTATAAAATGAATGTTCCATCTGACAAAAACAAACAATTATAAACAGATGAAAAAAATTATAATAGCTGCTGTTTCACTAAATAATATTATTGGAAAGGATGAAACCCTTCCATGGAAAAATAGCGAAGAGTTAACATACTTTAAAACAACAACTCTAAATAATGCAGTTTTAATGGGAAGAGTAACATACGAATCACTTAAAAAACCGCTTCATGATAGATTGAATTTAGTAATATCAAACTCAGCAAAAGAGAATAAGCCCTCAGAAAATCTATACTATTTTTTATCAATTATTGATGCAATTAAGTTTGCAAAAAAACGTGATTATAATTATTTATTTATTGCTGGCGGAAGTGAAATATATTCCCAAATGATTAACGAAGTTGATGAATTACTAATTAGCCGTATGTCCTTTGAGATAGAGGGGAATAAGCATTTTCCGAAAATAAGCAATAGTATATGGGAACAGAAAGAGGTAACAGAATTTAACTCTTTTAGTGTTGAGAGATATTTAAAAAGATTTTAGAAGCCTTTGAGAAACCTCGCATGTTATTCATGCATCCCAGAAGTGGGACGGAATATGTACTTTTGAGGTAGATTCAGTAAACTAGATAACCGAGATTGGATTACTAAACAGAATGAAAGATTCAGAAAATAAAATAAAAATTTTACCAAATAACATCGCAAATAAAATTGCTGCTGGCGAGGTTGTTCAACGTCCTGCCTCTGTGTTAAAAGAATTACTTGAAAACTCAATTGATGCAGAAGCAAAAAATGTTGAAGTATTTATTAAAGCTGCTGGAAAAACATTAATTCAAGTAATTGATGATGGTGTTGGTATGACTGAGTTTGATGCCCTAGAATGTATTAAACGCCATGCTACATCAAAAATATCTGGCATTGATGACTTAGAAGCAATTAGAACATTTGGCTTTAGAGGCGAAGCATTAAGCTCTATTACATCGGTAGCAAAAGTAGAAATTAAAACATCTCAAAATAGAAATGAACTTGGAACAATTATTTCTATCGAAGATTCAGAAGAAGTAAAAGTTGAAAAAGGGAACTTACCAAAAGGAACATCTGTAAGTGTTAAAAATCTTTTTTACAACACACCAGGAAGACGAAAATTCCTAAAAGGAAATTCAACAGAGTTAAAGCATATTACAGATACTTTTAAGCGAACTGCTCTCAGCTATTCCGAGGTTTCTTTTAAATTATGGAATAACGAGGAACTTATTTACGATTTTGAAATCTCTGATTTAGAAGATAGAATTAAAAGTGTGATTGATGAAAATATTTTACAAGGTTTAATTGAAGTATCAGAGGAGACAGAATACTTATCTATAAAAGGGTATGTTGCAAAACCTACATTTCTTAAAAAAAGTAGGGGAGAGCAATTTATATTTATTAATAAACGATTTGTAATTAGCAAAACAATAAACCATGCGGTCTTTACTGCTTACGATCACCTTATAGATAAAGGGGAATACCCATTATTTGTGTTATTTATTGATTTGGATCCAAAGAGAATTGACATAAATGTTCATCCAACAAAGATGGAAATAAAATTTGATGACGAACGAAATATCTACAATTTTGTAAAGGCAATTATCCGTAAATCTATTGGGCAATACGATTTAGTTCCAAATGTTGGCTTGGATAATAGCTCGAAAATAACTTCATCATTAAAACAAGAGAACTATGATTTTATTCCTAAAGGAGATTTTAGCAACCGACCCAACCAAGGTTCAAGATTTGTTGCAAAAAAGGATAAGCAAGGAATTTATAATGAAGATGAGATTGATTTGCTATTTAGTTCAATAAATCCAAACTTAAAAAATGAAGTTGCTGGAAGTAACTCTACACATCCATTTGAGGATAATTTTTATCAGCACTCTGCAAATACATCAATTGAGAGCAATGTAACTGAAACTACGTCGTTTCTAGTTTCGCTTCAAAATAAATATATTTTATCTCCTATAAAAAGTGGATTAATGGTTATTGACCAGCATGTAGCTCACGAAAGAATACTTTACGATAAAGCAATTAATTCTTTTGATGCCGATATTCCTTTTTCGCAACAACTCCTTTTTGCAGAGGAAGTGAAATTAGACCCAGCTGATTACGATTTGTTGAAAGCAATAAATCCATACTTACTTAAGCTCGGATTTGAATTAAAGTTCAAAAAGAAAAATTCTGTTATTATCCATGGAGTTCCATCCGATATAAAAAGTGGTTCAGAAGTTGAAACTTTAAATGGAATAATTAAAGAATATAGAACCAACGCAGAAGAAAAGCATTTAGAAGAGAGGGATAATCTTGCAAAATCATATTCGTGCAGAGCAGCAATTAAAGCTGGCGATAGATTAAACGAACAAGAA
>CAMZLW010000179.1 GCA_947311785.1 uncultured Ignavibacteriales bacterium
AAATCTGTTGGTAGAGGTTATAGAACTTTTAAGAATTTTAGAAGTGCCATACTATTTTTCCATGGGAACTTAGACCTTTACCCACAACAATAAGGGTAGAACCAAATTTTATATTAAAAATTAACAAAATTTGAAATTATCTGCTTTATATATTGGCACGGAATTAGTATCTTAGCAAAAATTATTCCAAGAAATTATGTTAAATAACTTAATAAATATAGAAGACGTTTTAGTTAGCAAGGAAATACTTGAAACAAAGTTTACTTGCGATTTAGATAAATGCAAAGGTGCTTGTTGTACAATGGAAAGCGATTACGGTGCACCTTTACTTGAAGAAGAAATTGAAGAGATTAATGCTATTCTTCCAAAAGTGAAAAAGTATTTATCGGAAGCTCAAATAGATGAAATTGATAAAAATGGATTTCACTTTGATATTGATGGCGATATTATGGTTAAAGCTATTGACAACAGAGATTGTATTTTTGCATTCTATGAAGGCGATATTGCAAAATGTGCAATAGAAAAGGTTTACTACAATGGCGATAGCAAATTTGTAAAGCCAATATCTTGCCATCTTTTTCCAATAAGAATAAACCATTTTGGTGGTGATGTATTAAAATACGAATTTTACGACGAATGCTCTGGGGCTGTAGCACTTGGTAAAATTACTGAAATTCCAGTATCGGAATTTTGCGAGGGAGGATTAAAAAGAAAATATGGCGAGGGCTGGCTCAATAAATTAAAAACTCACAAGGTGTAATACAATGTTAGGATTCCAGCAAAGACTATCCCTATCACAAAAATTATCTCCGCAACAAATTCAATATCAAAAGTTATTACAACTAAATGTGATGTCCTTAGAGCAACGTATTAAAGAGGAAATGGAAATTAATCCGCTTATAGAGGATGAACTTTTAGATGCCGAAGAACTTACGCAGGAACAAGAAAGTGAAGACCCAATTGATTTTGATGATGATTTTGATGCAAAAGCTGAAGCTGAGGAATATGATGTTGAAGACTATATGAACGAAGGTGATTTAGATTCGGATAGGCTAAATTCAAGTCCAGAGGATGACGAAAAAGTAAGACCCGTTGCACCCTCTAAAGTTTCCATAATAGATAGCTTGTTAGATCAACTCCGTTTAATGGATGAACCACGTGAGTTACAAATTCTTGGTGAAATGATAATCCAAAGCCTAAATAAAGATGGATATTTAAAAGTTAAGTTAGAATCTCTTGTTGAAGATCTTGAAATGTTTGACCATATTAAAATTGAGTTAAGCGAGGCTGAAAAATTATTAAAACGAATTCAAGTATTTGACCCAATAGGCATAGCGGCTCGTAATTTGCAAGAGTGCCTATTAGTGCAGTTAGAAAATTTATCGTACGACCCTTACTACACTTTCCTTGCAGAAAAAATTTTGAAAGACCATTATAACGATTTTGTAAATAAACGCTTTGCAATACTTGAAACAAAATTAAATTTAACCGATACAACTCTTAAACAAACACTAGATTTAATACACAAGCTAAACCCAAGACCAGGCGAAGGAACAATTTCGGCAGAAGAATCAAACCAAATTACTCCCGATTTTATAATTGAAAAAATAGAGGATAATTTTATAATTTCGCTAAACGATAGAAGTGCTCCATCCCTTACAATTAGCCAAACATACTTATCAATGCTAAACGCAAATAAACGGAAGCGTAAAATTTCTCCTCGTCAAAAAGAGACACATAAATTTTTGCGTGAAAAATTTGAATCGGCTAAATGGTTTATTGCTTCCATTCAGCAAAGACGACATACGTTAATGCAAATTATGACTACAATTTTTGAAAAACAAAATGACTTTTTTGAATACGGACCAAAGGCACTAAAACCAATGATTTATAAAGATATTGCTGAAGAAATACAAATGGATATTTCTACTATCAGCCGTGTGGTAAATGGCAAGTATGTGCAAAGCCCTGTTGGAATTCATGAATTAAAATACTTTTTTAGCGAGGGACTTGAAACTAGTTCTGGCGAAGAAATATCGAACAAACACATAAAAGTAATACTAAAAGAACTAATTGACGGTGAATCGAAAAAAAAGCCTCTTAGTGATGATAAACTTAAAGATTTGCTCAACGAAAAAGGAATTAAAATTGCACGCCGAACTGTTGCAAAATACCGCGAAGCAATGATGTTGCCAGTAGCTCGATTACGAAAGGAAATTTAATTTGTTCTTTGATGCTCTTATTATTACATCGCTCTTTTTAATTTTTGGTATTTCTCATTCAATACTTGCATCGCACAAATTTAAATTGGCACTTACAAAAAAGTTAGGTAATAAAATTGCTTTTTATAGGATGTCCTACAATGTATCATCCATTTTAGTTTTCCTTTTTATATACAAAGTATCGCCCAAACCCAATTATATTATTTACGATTTAAGTTTTCCGTTTGATATTATAATTGTAATTTTCCAAATTGCTTCTGGAATTATTCTTTTATGGACAAGCAAGTTTATTAATATGCGTGAATTTTTAGGGCTTACACAAATTAAAAGATTTTATGATGGAACTTACAGCAATGGCGATCTTGATGAAAAATTGGAACTACGTATTGAAGGTCCATTTAAATATTCACGACATCCAATATACCTTTTTTCATCACTCTTTTTGATACTACGCCCAACAATGGACTTTTTCTATTTAATATTTCTAATAAATATGCTACTCTATTTTTATATTGGTTCCTATTTTGAAGAAAAAAAATTAGTAACAATCTTTGGCGATAGGTATCGGCAATACCAGAAGGATGTTCCAAAGATATTTCCTAAGATTAAATTATGGAATAATAAATGAAACTTGTTTGGAAAACACTTGTAAATACAAATGATTATTAAAACTTTAACGTTGTTTTTGCGAGAACTCCATTCTTTCTGGACGGCAAGGCAATCTTCAATAGATTACTTCGGCGTCTAAAAAACAGACTCCTCGTAATGACATAAGAACTAAAACATATGAAACAGATACTAAAATTATTTATCTCAATACTTATTCTCACTTCATCCATTTTTGCACAATACGAAGACGATAAAATCATTGCAGAAATTGGCTCTATTAAAATTACCGTAGGCGAATTTACAAAACGCTACGAAATGGTACCTCACATTGGAAGACACATTAAGGGACGTGAAGAATATTTGAAGAACAAAACCCTTTACTCCATTATTGCAGAAAAACTTTGGGCGTTAGAAGCTGAAGAACTTGGTTTCGATTCAACAGATGTTATGCAGTTCACTTTTAAAAATGTAAAAGATATGAACTTACGCGATGCTCTTTACAGGCAACAGATTTTGGATAAAGTGGTTGTTCTACCAGAAACTATTTACGAAGCAAAAAGACGTGCCATTTATTTTTTAAATACAAAATTTATTCATTCTACAGATGAAGCAGAAATTTATGCTTTGTCAACAATAATTAATAACGGTGCTTCTTTCGATTCACTACTTGTCTTGCGTCCAGAATATGAAATGCAAAAGAACAACTTCTACCAAGTCCACTACGGACAAATGGCAGAACACGCCGAAGATGTTCTTTACAATTTAAAACTATATCAAGTTTCTACCCCAATAAAATCGCCCGAAGGTTGGTATTTGTTCAAACTTTATTCTATAGAAAATGAAATAATTACAAATGCAAAACAAGCAAAAAACATGGAGAAGAATGTTAAACGTATCACCCAAGCTAGGGCAAACGAAAACGTTTATCAAAAATATTACAAATCTTTTTTCCCTGGTAAAAAAGTTACAACAGATGGAGAATTGTTCTGGAGCCTTTCAAATAAAATTATAACTGCTCTAAATATCCAAAGAGAGTTAGACAAGATAAAGATTGGCGAAAGCGTTCGTTTAACTCCAAAAGATTTTCAGCAAATAAAACAAAAGTTTGGAGTTGATTCACTTGCAATGCCATTTATTAATATTGAAAACTCCCCTATTTCACTGAAACAATTTCTTTACTCCTTTGCCTTCGAGGGATTTTATACAAGTGTAACAGATGCTAATCAAATTCGGGCACAGCTAAATAGTCGTGTTAGAAGATATATTGAACTCGAATTTCTTGCAACCGAGGCTAAAGAGAAAGGGATGGAAAATCTTCCAGAAGTAAAAGAAGATATTCAAATGTGGCGTGATAATTATCTATCAACCCTATATAAACAAACACTTTTTGATTCCTCTAACGTTTCCGATAGGGAGGTTGAAGAGTATTATGCAAACTCTAAATCTATTTCAAATTCGCAAACTATGATTAACATAATCAAGATTTTTTCCGATAATTTAGAGGTAATTGAAAATATTTTTGCAGATTTGGATAATGGAATTGAATTCAAAAATGTAGCATTAAAATATTCAAATAATAAAATTATCGAAAGCGGACTAGTCTCCATAAGTTCTAAAGGTGAGATAGGAAGAATTGCGAAAGACCTTACTGTTGGTGAGGTTTATGGACCTCTTGAAATAAATGGGGGCTATTCAATCTTTAAGTTGATAGATAAAAAAGAAGTTAAAATAAAGCTCCCAAAAGAATTTGACAACATAAAATCAGAGCTTAGACGAGAGATAAAAGGGAAACGCCTTAGTTCTAAAATGATAGATAATACAGTAAAATTGGCAAATAAATATGGCGTTACAGTTAATGAAAAATTATTATACAACTTGCCAGTAACCAATTATAATATGATGGTTTATAGATATATGGGATTTGGTGGAAGATTACTCGCAGTTCCACTAACACCAACATTTATTGAGTGGGTTGAAAAATGGCAAAAGAGCCAACAAGATTTACCTTAAAATTAAATAATTATTTTGCTTACTTTTACAAGTTAAAATTGGAGAATAAATGAAACGAAAAATTAGGTCAACAACAATATTAGGGCTTATCCATAATGGCGAAGCAGTTATTGGTGGCGATGGACAAGTAACCCTTGGTAACACAGTGGTTAAACACAATTCAATGAAAATCAGAAAACTTTACAACGGGAAAGTCCTTTGCGGATTCGCTGGTTCAGCCGCAGATGCTTTTACTCTGCTTGGAAGATTTGAAGAGAAACTTGAACAATACCGCGGCAATGTTAACCGCTCTGTTGTTGAGCTTGCTAAAGATTGGCGTACAGATAAATACCTTCGGAAACTTGAAGCTATGCTTGCAGTTGTATCTGCAGAAAATTCTTTTATAGTTTCTGGAACTGGGGATGTAATTGAACCAGACGATAGCATTGTGGCTATTGGCTCTGGTGGAATGTACGCACTTGCTGCAGCTAAAATGTTGGTAAAACATAGCAACCTATCTGCAAAAGAAATTGCAATGGAAGCCTTGAAAACAGCAAGCAATATTTGTATTTACACAAACGAAAATATTAATGTAGAAGAAATAGAAAAATAAATTTTAGGGAATTAAAATGAAGTATTCAAATGGAAGTTTAACACCTTCCCAAACAGTTGCAGAACTTGATAAATATATTATTGGGCAAGGTGAAGCTAAGCGTGCTGTAGCTATTGCACTACGTAACAGATGGAGAAGGCAGCAAGTTGCCGACGATCTTCGCGATGAAATTATGCCAAATAACATTATCCTTATTGGACCAACTGGAGTTGGTAAAACTGAAATTGCTCGCAGACTTGCAAAACTTTCAAAAGCACCTTTTATTAAAGTTGAAGCATCAAAATTTACAGAGGTTGGTTACGTAGGGCGTGATGTAGAATCTATGATTAGAGATTTAACAGACATTGCTGTAAATATGGTTAGTGCAGAAAAGAAAGAAGAGATTCAAGAAAAGGCAGATGAATTAGCCGAAGAAAGAATTTTAGATATACTAATCCCTCCAGTAAGAAAGCCTGTAGTAACAGAAATAAAAAGCGAAGATGTTGTAGTGGAAGATGCTGAAAACGAAACTGAAGTTGAGGCAGTTGTTAAAGATGAAACATTGCAGAACGAAAAGACTCGTGAGTGGATGAAGAAAAAACTCAAAAATGGTGAGATGGATGATAAGCTAATTGAGTTTGATGCTAACGCACCTCAAATTGGAGTTCAGGTAATGGGACCAATGGGAATGGATGATATGGGAATGAACATCCAAGAAATTGTTAGTAGCATGATGCCAAAGAAAAAGAAAAAACGCAAAACCACAATTGAAAAAGCACGTAAACTTTTATCGCAAGAAGAAGCACAAAAACTAATTGATATGGAAGCTGTTCAAACTGAGGCAATAAGACGAGTACAAGAAACCGGGATGGTATTTATTGATGAAATAGATAAAGTTGCAAGTGGTAGCTCAGATTCTCGCGGACCAGATGTATCGCGCGAAGGAGTGCAACGCGACTTACTTCCAATAGTTGAAGGCTCTACCGTCAACACAAAATATGGTCCAGTTAAAACAGACCACATTTTATTTATCGCATCTGGTGCTTTCCACATTGCAAAACCATCCGATTTAATTCCAGAGTTGCAAGGTAGATTTCCAATTAGAGTAGAACTAAAAAGTTTAACAGAAGAAGACTTTGTTAAAATTTTAACTGTTCCAGAAAACGCTTTGCTTAAACAATACTCCGCTCTATTAAAAACAGAAGGTGTTAATGTTAAATTTGCAGATGAAGCAATTTCAGAAGTTGCAAGAACTGCTGCCTATGTTAACGAAGAGGTCGAAAACATTGGGGCTAGACGACTTCACACAATTTTAACAACTTTACTTGAAGATATTCTTTTTAACTTACCCGATAAATTGGATAAGAAAAAAATTACAATTGACGGAAAACTTGTTAACACAAAACTTGATGAAATTGTTAAAAACCGAGATTTGAGTAAATACATTTTATAGAGATAAATCCCTATTGTCGTTCTCAAATGTTTCTGTTGGGAATCTCAAACTTTGAAAAAAACTTATTGCATTTAGTGATAAGTTTTTTTTATTTAAACCCATTATGCAATAGAAAAGCGTTGTTACATAACCGCTCAACAGTGGCTTAGCCCTCGTTTCATGGGCAATCTATTAGTGCAATAAATATTAGTGGATTGGCAATTGTTAGTAGTAAAAGTCTTTATGTACTTAGCCTCACACTTGGTAAGATTGAGACAGTGAAATCATGGCTTAACTATTAGAATTGTTCACTACGCTGAAAATTCAAATGGCATTCAACTTGGCTTGGTAAGTATTGCAGATAATAATTTTGGATTAGGCAAAAAATGTCCATTTATAAATGCTCAACTTTAGTTTTCTTTGAAATAATTATTTTTTTGTTGCAAATAATTTGAATTGTCCCTATCTTTTGAATCTAGATTTTTTGCTGGTGTAGCTCAGTTGGTAGAGCAGCTGATTTGTAATCAGCCGGTCGGCGGTTCAAGTCCGTTCACCAGCTCAAGAAAAGCTCGATTTTTTAACGAAATCGGGCTTTTATGTTTTAAAGACTTTTCATAATCCCGCTGATTATTCAATGTTTTGTATAGCATAGATTAAAAACATTGCACTTGGGAATGCTGGGAAAACAATCTGTAATTTTACTAAGGGCATTTCACTAGGAATAACTAGTACAATATTTATACACATTTGCTTTACTGTCCACCAGTACCGACACCACATTACAAATTTTAATTGCACTTACTTACTAAAGAGATTAATTTACACATATTATTATTAAAAAAATCTTGGAGATTCCATGCAAAATTTAATCCGAACAGTTTTTATATTTCTGTTATTTACTCTCGTCATAGTGGCACAAAACAAAAAATTCACTATGGAAGATGTGGTTGTAAATTCTTATTCCACGCTTGCCCCAACAACATTAAAGCAACTGCAATGGCTACCAAACGAGTATTCGTATAGTTACATTGATAAGGATGAAAACACAGAAATGCTTGTTAAGGGTTTTGCATCATCAGGCAAAAAAGCTCAGTTAGTTTCTCTTGAAACACTTGCTAGTAAATTAGAAGAATACCTAATAAAAGCTCCAAAAAATTTTCCTAAAATAAGGTGGATGGATGATTTTACTTTTAGTTTTCAAATTGAGGATAAGGTATTCTCATATTCTGTTGATGATGAAAAATTAAAAATCTTAGCATCGCTTCCAGAAAATTCGGAAAATGTAACTTTTTCGGATGATAATAAAATTGCTTTTACCAGCGAAAATAATTTGTATTATGTAATTAATGCTGGTATAAATAAACGAGTAACAACAGATGGACAATATGGTGTTACCAATGGAATGTCGGTTTCACGAAATGAGTTTGGAATTACTGGTGGAATTTTTTGGTCGCCTAAAAATAATTATTTAGCATTTTATCACGAAGACTTGTCGCACGTTACTAATTATCCATTATTGGATATTTCTACAATGCCAGCTAAGACTAAAAATATAAAATATCCAATGGCAGGAGGAATATCACCCGTAGTTTCACTTGGTATTTATAATATTTATAAAAAGAAAACTGTGTGGTTAAAAACAGATGGGCAAAATGACCAGTATTTAACTAGTATTACTTGGGGACCAAATGAAAAATATATTTATGTTGGACAATTAAACCGAGACCAAAATCATTTACGGCTTGTTCAATATGATGCTAATAGTGGAGAAAAAGTAAAATTGCTTTTTGAAGAAAAAGATGAGCAATATGTTGAACCTCAACACCAGCTATACTTCCTAAAAAATGAGCCAAATAAATTTGTTTGGTTTTCGCAACGCGATGGTTGGATGCACCTCTACCTATACAACACAAATGGTCAAATGATAAAACAGCTTACTAAAGGTGAGTGGATTGTAACCGACTTTTTAGGATTTGATAGAAAGAGCGATTTCCTATATGTAGTTGGCACTAAAGAGTCTCCTACAGAACGCCACCTTTACAAGGTAGGTTTTAAAGACTCAAACTTTATGCGAAAGCTCACCACAAACAAAGGCACACACAAAATAATTAAACATAACAGTATGAGATATTTTTTGGATGTTTTTTCAAGCAGAACAATTCCAAAAGTCATTTCTATACTTACAGAAAATGGTGAAGCTTATGGAATTATCCACAAATCAAAAAATCCTATTGAGAAATATGCTATTGGCGAATCAACACTTTTTTCAATAAAGGCAAAAGATAATTATACCGATCTGTATTGCAAAATTATATATCCTCCAAATTATAACAGAAATAAAAAGTATCCAGTAATAGTATATGTTTATGGTGGTCCACACGCCCAATTGGTTACAAATAGTTGGGAATACGGACGCTACACATTTTGGTTTAAATATATGGCTCAACATGGTTACATAATTTTCACTCTCGATAATAGAGGCTCGGCTAACCGTGGCTTGGAATTTGAACAAGCTGTCCATAGAAGATTAGGCACAAAAGAGATTGAAGATCAAATGGCTGGATTAGAATATTTGTATTCATTAAAAAATGTTGACCCAGACCGCATCGGTGTTTTTGGATGGAGCTACGGTGGGTTTATGGCAACATCCTTAATGACTAGAACTGAGGGAGCATTCAAGGTTGGTGTTGCTGGAGGTACTGTTATAGATTGGAAATATTACGAAGTGATGTACACAGAACGTTATATGGACAGACCTGAGCAAAACCCAAAAGGATATAAAAATGCAAATCTGTTAACCCACATAAAAAATCTTAGTGGAAAGCTACTTGAAGTACAAGGGACAATGGACCCAGTTGTTGTTTGGCAAAACACTTTACAACTTACAAAAAAAGCGGCATCGTTAAATATTCCGCTTGACTACTACCCATACCCAGGGCATCCACATCATGTAAAAGGGAAAGATGCACTTCATCTTTATAATAAAATTACTAATTACTTTTTAGATAATTTATAAAATTGGTTCTACCCTTATTGTTGTGGGTAAAGGTCTAAGTTCCCATGGAAAAATAGTATGGCACTTCTAAAATTCTTAAAAGTTCTATAACCTCTACCAACAGATTTCACTTCTTG
>CAMZLW010000180.1 GCA_947311785.1 uncultured Ignavibacteriales bacterium
AGTCGATTCTAACAATTTATCATTTCGAAACTAAACTATAACTCATTTAGCAATAGTTTTATAGTCGATCTTTCTCGTTTTAGTTTTTTAGGTATTACATAATTGGTTTAACTCTGAAAAACAAACCCAAACTTAGTATATTTATAAATATAATTTTTTAACAAAACGAAGGAACTAATATGATTTTTATAGTAGCAGTAATAGTAGCAATTGGAGGATTTGTTGCCTCCCTTAATATGAAAAAAACTGGACGAAAACAGGAAGCCTCTGTTTCGCTTTTAGTTTCTCTTGGAGCATTAGCAATAGCCATTTTTAATTTGTTCACAGTTATTCCTGCTGGACAAGTTGGTGTTGTAGATTTTCTTGGAAGTGTGAATGATGAAACATTAAAAGCAGGTGTTAATATTGTTAACCCAGCTGCAAGGATTGAAAAATTCACTATAAAAACACAAGAGATTAAAGAAGTAATGAACGTTCCTTCCAAAGAAGGCTTAAGTGTTAAACTTGAAATTAGTTTGATGTTTAGATTGAACCCAGACAAAGCTAACGAAATTTATAAAACAATAGGCTCAAACTATCGTGAAATTATTTTGCTTCCACAATTTCGTTCTGTTGTACGTGGTGTTACTGCTCGCTACGAAGCTAAAGCCCTTTACACAGCTTCGCGTGAAAAACTTGCTGACGAAATAATTAGTGATTTAGCAAAACTTGTTGCACCTCGTGGAATTACAATTGAGGAAGCACCATTACGACAAATTGCACTACCTGCACGTTTAACAAAATCAATCGAAGAAAAGCTTCAAGCCGAACAAGAGAGTCAACGAATGGCTTTTATTCTTAAAAAAGAAGAACAAGAAGCCGAACGAAAGCGTATTGAGGCTAAAGGAATTAAGGATTTCCAATCAATAGTTTCTGAAGGTATTAACGACCAATTACTACGCTGGAAAGGAATTGAAGCAACAGAGAAACTTGCAAATTCGCCAAATTCTAAAGTTGTTGTTATTGGTTCTGGTAAAGATGGATTACCTTTGATACTTGGTGGAAATAATTAGAAGAGAGTTATAAGTTGTAAAATTTAAAGTGCCTAAAGTTATAAAAATTTTAGGCACTTTTATTGTGCTTAATTTACCTTAAATACATCATCACTAATATTTGTATTAGTTTTAACAGAAATTACTTCAAATTCCATTACTTGTGGTCCTACCGATTGGATTAGTTTAAAAGGAAATTTTACACCGTTAACCTCTTTGTAATCTTTAAGAACTGTACTTTGCGTAAAATTACCTTGTGGTGTTTCTAGAGTTTTACTCTCCTTAACTAAAAGTCCACTTTCTTTGTCGTAGTATTCCATCCACACTTTACCATTTGGCAAAGTTAATGATAGTGCATAGGCATCTTTGCCTTCAACTTTTTCAACTCCTGTAAGTTTTGGTGTAATGCCATTGGCTTCGTAGTTTAGAAATAAATTTAGTGTCCCTTCCAATTTTACTTGCAATAAGTCATCACCTTCAAGAATTTTTTCGTTACCCATTGCTGACATTTTTCCATTTGTTCCATCAAATACTGTTTTTTGTTTCATCATACCTGCATCAAGTAACGATAAATATTTGTTAGGAGCTTTTTGCGAAATATCAAGTTTAAGTTCCATTCCTTGAACACTTCCTTTTAACGACATTGTTTTATCTTTTATCTTTTCAAGATTTTCTTTTCCGCCAATAGCAGCAACATATTTATCTATAACGGATTTAACTGTGATGCTTGCATCAACTTTATTATCCTCGGGGTTTAACTTGTTACCATAGTTATCGTAATATTCAATTTCATTATTTAAACTTATTTTTTTTAATCCCTCAGTTACATCATCGGCTTTTCCTACAACAATTATATATGCATTGTTTGGAGTGATATATTTTTGTGCCGATTCGAAAATATCGTCAACTGTTACTTCACTAATTTTTTGTAGATATGTTTTGTAATAGTCAGTAGGTAAATTGTAACGAGCAATATTTAGTGCAAAACGTGCAACTGTTTGCGGACTTTCGAGCGAACGCGAAAAACTTCCAGTAATAAAGTTCTTTGCCGCTTGCAATTTTTCTTCTGATACTTTTTTGTTTTTGAAATTATCCATCACTTCTAAGAAAGCAACAACTGCACTATCGGTTACTTCATTTCGTGCATCGCACGAGGCTGTATAATTACCAACTATTTTATCGCCAGTTAACGAAGAGTATGCACCATAGGTATATCCTTTTTCTTCACGAAGTACTTGGAATAAATCTCCTGAAGCTCCACCACCAATTAAATAGTTCATAACTGATGCAGTAATTGCATCTTGTCCAAATTTTTTCAAATCAACTGGATATGTTATGCTAATAGCGGACTGCACTGCATTAGATCTGTTTACAAGTGCAATTTTATTAGTTGCTGGTTTTTTTACAGATGGATAATCAAATGTTGGAACTTCTTTCGCTTTCCAATTTCCAAAATATTTTGTTACTAACTCTTCGGCATCTTCTTTTGTAATATCACCAACTACTGCTAAGTACGCAATATTAGGTCTAAAATATGTATTGTAATAATCCTTACACATGTTTACCGTTACACTTTCAATTGTTTTCTCTCTTTCTAGTTCTCCATACGGATGGTCCTTTCCGTAAAGCAACACCTTACGTACGTTTGAAGAAATAGCAGCGGGTTGCTCTTTTGCAGCTTTAAGGCTAGAGATAGATTGCTTTTTAATTTTATCAAGTTCCTCTTGTTTAAAAGACGGATTAAGCAACACATCCGACATAAGGTCTAAGAGTTTTTCTGTATGCTTAGTTAACGAAGATGCATAAATACTTGTAGAAGAAGTTGAGAGCGAAGCACCAATAAAATCAACGGCTTCATCTAATTCATCTTTAGTTTTGTTAGTTGTACCAGTACGCAACAGGCTTCCGGCTATTGAAATATATCCTGCATGTTCTTTTTCGGCAATAGCATCCCGCAATAAAACTAACGAAAAAGAAACTCGTGGAAGTTTATGGTTTTCAATTACAAAAACCTTTAGTCCGTTCTCTAACTCAAAGGATTCATAATCGCCAATTTTTATTTCTGGTGCCTTGCCTGGCTTGGGCATTATGCTTCTATCAACTTGTGCAAAAAGAGTAAATGCAGTTAATAAGATAAGGGCTAATATTTTTTTTATCATTTTTGAAACTCCAAATTTATTTTAAAATCAAGAAAAACAGAAAATTAAAGTGTTATTTTTTTTGTGCTTTTGGCAAATAGTATAGCACTACACGTGCGTTACTATCTAAATATTTATTTGCAACTCGCTTAATATCTTCGCGTGTAACTCTATTATAATTTTCTAACTCTTCATTAATCTGGTTTGTATTTCCATAAAAAACATAATAATCTGAAAGACTACCAGCAATGCCAGCAACAGTTGAAAATCCTCCAACTATCCTACTCTCCATTTGGTTCTGTAGCTTTTTAAATTCGTGTTCAGAAATAATTTTGGATTTCACTTTATCAATTTCTGCTTGTAAAGACTTTTCTAAATCTTCGGCAGATACACCCATATTTGCAATTGAGTACACAATAAACTGTCCAGAATCTTCGAGGGTTAACGGAACAGAACCAGCAAAAACTGCTTTTTGTTCTTTATCAACCAACTGTTTTGGAATGCGTGCACTTTGACCACCAGAGAGTAATGTTGTTAGCATATCAATGGCATATGCATCTTTATTAGTTTTTTGAGGAATTGGATAAGCCATTAGTACCATTGGTAATTGCACATTATCGTAAACAATATCACGAACTTCTTTTTCCTTTTTAGGTTCAATTATGTTAGGATATGTAATTTCTGTAGTCCCTTTTGGAATGCCTGCAAAATATTTTTCAATTAACTCTTTAGTATTTTCAACATCAATATCTCCAGCAATTGTAAGTACAGCATTATTAGGGACATAATAGTGTTTGTAAAACTCCATAAATTCATCTATTGTTGCTAAATCTATATACTGAGTTGAACCAATGGGAGTCCAGTGATACGGATGTTTTGTATAAGCACGCTTAAAAGTTTCTTCAAGCAAACTGCCGTATGGCTGGTTATCCAACCTCATTTTTCTTTCCTCTTTAACAACTTTTCTTTGTGTTTCCACACCAGTGCTATCAATTTTAAGATGAAGCATTCTTTCGGATTCTAACCACAGTCCAAGTTCTATTTGGTTGGATGGTAAAATTTCGTAATAGTAAGTTCTATCAAAATCAGTTGTGGCATTATTGGTGCCTCCGTTGCTCGAAACAATTTTATGAAACTCGCCCGTAGGAATATATTCACTTCCCTCAAACATTAGATGCTCAAAAAAATGTGCAAAACCAGTACGTTCTGGTTCTTCATTTTTTGAACCAACATGATATAACACACTAATAGCTATTATTGGAGTCGAATCATCTTCATGCAAAATTACATGAAGTCCGTTTTCTAAATCATACTCTTCAAATTCAATTTTTTCTTGTGCAAATAATATTAAATTTGAAATAAGTAATAATGTGAATAGTTTTTTTACCATTTTAGACCTCTTATTATTATAAAGTAATACACAAATATAATATATTTATTTTAATAAATCTGTGGTTAACTTCTAACTACTACGGAAATAATAATAGAGGGCTTTGCATAACCGAACAAGATGAGTCATGCTGTGCTACACTGTGTTACACTGAGGTTCTCGAAGTGAACTTGCTGAAATGTTGAAGTGTTTCAGCATCTATTAGGGTGAATTTATGATATAAACAAAGATTCTGAAATGCACTTCGATTAACACAGCGTAAAAATTCAGAATGATTTTTGGGTTTATGTAAAGCCTTCTATTAGTTAATTGCAATCATTCTTTCAATTGATAAACGTGCTTTACTTGCTAACCCTTCTGGAACTTTAACAATATGTTGTTCGTATTTTAATGCGTCCAAAACTTTATCGAGCGTAATCATTTTCATGTATTCACAAACAGATTCATCGCTCATCGGAATAAATTTTGCCTCTGGACGTAGCTTTTGTAATCTGTGTAAAATTCCAACTTCGGTAGCAATTACAAACTCATTTGATTCTGCTTCTTTTACATGATTAATCATTCCTTCGGTAGAATAGATTTTTATATTGCAGTCATATACTGACGATTTAAGCATACACGATGTTGAGCAACCACACTCTGGATGAACTAAAAAATCTGCTTTTGGATTTTCATCCAGCTTTTTATCAAAATCAATTTCGCCAATTTTTTCGTGAACATGACAAGCACCATTCCATATTTTAATATCTCGCCCAGTCATAGATTTTACATATCGCCCAAGAAATTGATCTGGGCAAAAAAGAATTTCTTTCTCTTTTGGAATTGCATCAATAACCTTTACAGCATTGGACGAAGTGCAACAATAATCTGTTTCTGCCTTTACCTCTGCCGTAGTATTTACATACGATACAACAACTGCATTGGGATTTTCGCTTTTCCATTTTCGCAATTCATCTGCTGTTATACTATCGGCTAAGGAACATCCTGCATCTAAATCTGGAATAAGAACTTTTTTATTTGGAGAAATTATTGAAGCTGTTTCAGCCATAAAATGAACTCCACAAAAAACAATAACTTCTGCATCCACCTTTGCAGCTTGCTGCGATAGCCCTAGAGAATCGCCAACAAAATCGGCAATATCTTGAATTTCTGGTAGCTCGTAATTGTGTGCAAGAATAACAGCATTTTTCTCTTTTTTTAATTTTATTATTTCATCTATCATTTCTTTATTAGTCATAATTTTCTCTTTTTAAATTTACTGAATACTTAATACTCCAATCATCAAACTACTGATGCTATATTATATTGCGACAGATTTCCGCTAACAACACGCGGGAATGACATCGTCCATTTGGGGACAGGATAATAAAATGATATTAGTCCAAAATATATTGCCCAATATCTAACGCAATTGCCGAGTGGGTTAAAGCTCCAACCGATATAAAATCAACTCCAGTTTCTGCAATACTTTTAACTCGTTCAAGGTTTACATTTCCCGATGCTTCAACAAAAGCTCTACCGTCAATAAATTCAACGGCTTCCTGCATTTGCGAGTTGCTCATATTATCGAGCATAATAAT
This sequence comes from uncultured Ignavibacteriales bacterium, assembly GCA_947311785.1. Taxonomy (GTDB): domain Bacteria; phylum Bacteroidota; class Ignavibacteria; order Ignavibacteriales; family Melioribacteraceae; genus 1-14-2-50-31-20. Next base: position 6,140 of record CAMZLW010000180.1, read on the forward strand.
ATCAGCTTTATTATTTAACGCTTCCTCAACCTCTTGCATGTTGGATGTTTCAACCTCAATTTTAATTTTTGAGTCAACATTTTCTTTTATTTTATTTACTGCATTTGTAATTCCACCAGCAACTTTTATGTGGTTATCTTTTATCATCACCATATCGAACAAACCTATTCTGTGATTTGTTCCTCCACCCATTTTTACCGAGTATTTATCGAGCATTCGGTATGTTGGAAGTGTTTTACGCGTATCAAGAATTTGAGTTTCTGTTCCTTCAATAGCTTTTACAAACTGATTTGTTTTTGTTGCAACGCCACTCATCCGTTGCAAGAAATTTAATGCAGTTCTTTCGCCAGTAAGTATTGCACGATATGAACCAGAAAAATCAACAAGAATATCGCCACTAACGATTCTATCTCCATCCTTAAATTTTGGATCCCATACAATATTTTTATCCAATTTCTTAAAAACTATTTCTGCAACGGACAATCCAGCAAGGACTCCATTAGCTTTTGCTTTCATAAAAGCATTAACTTTTATATCATCAGCAATTAAATTTTCGGTAGTTATATCACCATTTTTAATGTCTTCATTAAATGCTAAATCTATTAAGTGTTCAACATCATTTAAGTTTATTTCCGTTTCGGTTATTACTTTTTTCATTTTAATTTGTTCTTCCAAATTTTATTTTTTTCTCTTTCTGCTGAATAATTTCTAATTCATATTCTGTTTCCAAATTTACAAAATCGCTTCTCTTGTGTGCCCCACGGCTTTCTTCCCTCTTCAAGGCTGCTTCAGCCATTAGATTGGCAATTGATATAATTGATTTTAATTGGAAACTATAAAATTCATTTTTCTCTATAGTAAACTCATTTTCAATTATGAATAATTGTTTTATAAAATTTTGCATATCTAATTTGTTTCTAATTATTCCTACATTTTCAAAGATCAATTTTGAAATTTTAAATTTCTGCTTTGTAAACTTATCTTGCAGCAAATTAGAGATAGTAAAACTATTTTGTTCTTCTTCAAGCTCAACAAAACTTCCAACAAACTCTTTTGCATGTTCAACAGCTCGCTTACTGAAAACCAGACACTCCAAAAGTGAATTACTTGCAAGTCTGTTTGCACCATGCACACCAGTTGATGCAACTTCGCCAGCAACGTAAAGACCTTTTATGCTTGTCTCACCGTTAAGTCCACTCTTTACGCCACCAATCATATAATGAGCTGCTGGAGCAACAGGAATTAAATCAGTAGCAATATCAAGATTATGTTTTTTTAACTCCAAATTAATATTATGAAATCTATTCCTCACAGAATTTGCATCAAGATGTGAAAGCGATAGATAAACTTTGTTATTAGGCATTTTCCACTGTTTGTAAATTTCGTAAGCAACAAAATCACGAGGTGCCAGCTCTGCTTTTTCATGTTTGTTGAGCATAAATCTTTCGTTTGCCGAATTAACTAAATACGCACCTTCGCCACGCACAGCCTCACTAATTAAGTATGTATCGTATGTGTTAGTAACTAACGACGAAGGATGAAACTGAATAAACTCCATGTTTGCAATTTCTGCACCAGCTTTATATGCCAAATAAATTCCATCGCCTGTTGATGATTTAGGATTTGTTGTTCTGTTATATATTGCCGATGTGCCGCCAGTAGCGAGCATTGTAAAAGCAGATGTAAATTGTATTACTGATTTAGTTAAATAGTTATATCCAATAAAACCCTTACAAACACTACTGTTTACAAGTAACTTAAATACAAACGTATTTTCAAAAATTTTTATTTTATTGTTAGCCTTTACTTTTGCCTCAAAAAATTCCACAACTTTTCTTCCAGTTGCATCGCCATCGGCGTGCAGAACTCGGTTACGCGAATGTGCCCCTTCAAGACCAAGAGCTATTTTGCCATCAACTTTATCAAACTCCATTCCCATTGCGATAAGTTCTTTAACGCGTTTGCTTCCATCGGATACTAATATTTTAACTGCTGCTTTGTTACAAAGCCCTCCTCCTGCAATTAATGTATCTTGAAAATGACTTTCAATTGCATCATCCTCAGAAACAACAGCGGCAATTCCGCCTTGTGCATAGTACGAGCTACTAACATCAAGTTCCGATTTTGTTACAAGAGCAACAGAACCATACTTGGCCGCATTTAGAGCGGTTGATAACCCAGCTAAACCACTGCCTAAAACTAAAAAATCAAAATTGTATTTTTCCAACTCTGTTCCTTTCAATTTGTGCAAATGCTTTTATGGAATTATTATAAAAACTTTCCACTTTACTTATATCCTTGCTACCACTTTCATCTTCAACGCCAGTGTGCGAATCTACTCCAGCAGGTTGCACTTTAACTATTGCATCATAAACATTATCTGGTGTTAATCCACCTGCCAAAATAATTGGCTTAGATGAATACTGAACTAATTCACGGCTTATTTCCCAGTCGTGAGTTAAGCCAGTTGCACCAGTAGCACCAGTGGTTGGATTAAATGTGTCGGTAATAAATGCATCAACAAAATTGCTTTGTTCATCAATTATGTTTTTTAATTCTGTAACAGAATATTTTCCTGTAACAAGACTTTTGATAATCACTAATTCTGGAAAAATATTTTTTAGCTTTATTAATTCCGAGGTTTCAATAGCTCCGTGAAGTTGAACTATTTTGCAACCAAGCTCATTACAAAACTTTTTGATATCATCAGCCAAACTTAAATATGTTATTATAATTCCATAGTTCGGAGCAACTAACGACTTAATAATTTTGGCAGCATCCTTCTCGGAAATATCTTCTTTATTTACAGGTAACCTTAGTGGAAATCCAAGATAGTTTATTCCAGAATTGATAAGCATCTCAGCTTCATCTTTATTCTGAATACCAGCAATTTGTATAAATTTATTAAATGATATCATTATAGTTCTATTTTTTGTATTTAAAAATAGTGTATATATTTCTTTTATTGAAACTAAATACTTCTCTTTGCATCATAACTGGGAAATTATACAGGATAAAGTATGGAAAATTCAGAAATTACGATATCATCACTTGATGAGTTTAATGAATTTGTAAAAAAAAATGGTGGAGCTGTTACATATTTTAGTACTCCACAATGCAATGTTTGTAAAGTATTAAAACCAAAACTAAAAGAATTACTAGCAAATCATTTTCCAGAAATGAAGTTTGCCTACGTAAATACTGTTGAATCGCAAGAAATGGCAGCACAAAATCAAGTGTTTACTGTTCCAACAATTTTATTTCATTTGGATGGTCGTGAATTTATACGAAAATCTAGAAATGTAAACTTAAATATACTTGCCGAAGAATTAGAACGCCCTTATAGTATGATGTTTGAGTAAAGAAAACACAACTGAAAAACTATAATTTTATTTAAACTAAAAAAACCAGACCAATAATTGGTCTGGTTTTTTTTGAAATTTATGAATGCTCTTAATCAGCATCCCCACAAAAAATGCGGGACTGTGATAAAAGAAATACACACTGCCTGTGCTTTATTTTATCAGTAGCATTTTTCTTGTAGCTGAGAAATTACCAGATTGAATTTTGTAAATATACATTCCACTAGTTAAGTTAGATGCATCAAAAGATACATTGTAACTACCAGCAGCTTTTACATCATTTACTAACTCTGCAACTTCTTGTCCAAGAATATTAAATATTTTCATTGTTACTAATCCACTCTCTGGAATTGAAAAATCAATTACAGTAGATGGATTAAATGGATTTGGATAATTTTGTCCAAGTTCATAAACTGCAGGAATATCAGACCCAACTTGCTCAACACCATTAACAACATCTTTGGTTTCCATTGTGCCAAATACATCTATTGCATCGCCATACCAGAAAGATTTAAACAATGTAACATGATGATTTGAACCAACTCCACCTTCGTTATCGTTAGCACCACCATTAGAAGCTAATCCCCAATTTGCACCATATTTATACTCAATATCAAATGGAGAGTAGATTGGGAATGTTACTTCTTTTGACCACTTATTATCGCCAGCAGTTGCATCACCCATTGTACCGTCATCATGCAAGAATATAACTAAGTTTGAGTCTGCATCAGGCCATCCGCCTCCAGGCCATACTAGTGGAGGATTACTACCAGCTAAAAATACATTATCAATAGATGGGAAAGCAACACCATTTCCGTCAACTGCATTATTCATGTCAACTTCAAATCTAATTACAGATTCTTGGTTTACTACATTATCTAAAGTAGAATTGTTATATCCACGTTTTGGAACCATTGTATAAGCATTTGATATATCTGTAGCTGTTACAGTATGTTCGTAGTTGTTAGAACCTGTTGGTGGATTTGTTTCCCAATTAGTTCCAGCTGCAGATGTGTAAGCAAATTTATAGTAAATTACATCACCATCAAAGGATTCGTATTGTGCAGAACCTTCGTAGATATTTGGGTCAGTTACAGATGGAGCTAATTTTGTAGCATCTGACCAGCCATTGAAAGAACCACGTGCAGAAAGTGTATCGGTTGCAGGATCAAATCTTGAAGCAGCAATTTCTAATTCCATATTTACTTGGAAAGAAACAGCAATTTCTTTCAATTCACGACCATCGTCGTTATCAAAAAATGCTTTGTATGTGTCAGCACTTGCAGGAACTGTATATGTTCTGTTAGGAACAGATTCCCAACCACTGCCATTTTTTACAAATTTGAACTCTAACGCATCACCTTCTGTTAAATCTAAAGTTACAGAATAAACTTTATCGCCATCTGCATCTAACATAGGAGTTGCAGCAGCATCCCATCCATTCATTGAGCCAGCCAATGTTACCTTGCCTGTATCTACTGCAAATAATCCTTTGTCAACTTGAACTGTCATATCTGCTTCAAATGTTATTGCTACTGTTGGTGCTGCACCAAACATGAATTTTTGGATTCTTGGGGTACCTGTAGCATAAGTACCAGCATAAGCAATTTTTCCATCTGGTGAAAAATCAAGACCTCTAGCGTAAGCATCGGCATCTGCTGGATTTTCCCATGTAAAAGAAGTACCTGTTAATTCTTTTGTGGATGCATCATATTCAAACCAAGCTGGAGCTGTTAATGAAGCATCACCTCTAGGATCATTAGATATCCAAAGTTTTCCAGTTGATGGATTCCACGCTGAAGACTCAATGGACATATCTACCAGCGAATCAGTTAATGCAAATGCTGAAAACTCATCAGTTCTAGTATAAATATATGTCTTTAATGATGAGAATCTCATATCAAATAATGATAATCCATCAGCAGAAACTTCCAAAGTTCTTGAATATCCTCCTTCAGTAACATCAACAGCATTATTAACATATGCTAAATCTGAATCAAAAGTAGCGATCGATTTTTTAGGCAGAACGTTTCCCACATAAATGGTACCATCAGAGGAAACAGAAGGGCCTGTAGGATGCGAAACATATGCTGAAAGATCAACTCTAGAAATCCCCTCTCCAGTAAGATAGTTTATCTTTATCATTTTACTACTTCCTGTTTGGACATAAAGAATATTTCCATTTTCGTCAACACCCATACCACGGCAATTGCCATTAAGTGTATCAACAAGATGCAACACAATAATAAGTACCTATTTTAGAATGTAAAATACTCAGTGAAAAAGAGTTTACGACCAGGTATATTAAAATATTTCAAATTTGATGCGTTTTTATTGTATATTAACTCCCCTATTTTTTTGAACGATAATGAGGTTATTGAATGAACTGGTCATGGAATATTGAGAATGAAGATTTTCTGACAGAAACTGTTGAACGATGCAAACACAAAAATATACTTTTACCCACATTTGAACAACTTAAGCACCCAAATAAAATTCCTAATAATATACAAGAAAAGCTTAAAAACATTGATATACAAGAGCTACATCCATTAAACCTATTTAGAATTAACTGGAGAAACGATCCTAAAACTAGTGGAATTGGAGATATTAATTTTCTTGAAATTCCAAAAGAAATTACTGGAGTAAAAGCAAGAATTATTGGATTAGTGGGAAAACACTTCCCGACAGGTGCACACAAGGTTGGTGCAACTTACGGATGTTTAGCACCCTATATGGTTACTGGAAGATTTAATCCCGATTATCACAAAGCTGTTTGGCCATCAACTGGCAACTACTGCCGTGGCGGAGTTTTTAACTCCAATCTTCTTGGAGTTCACTCTGTTGCAATACTTCCCGAAGAGATGAGCAAAGAACGCTTCGACTGGCTTCGTGAAAGAACAGATGAAGTTTATGCTACTCCTGGTTGCGAAAGCAACGTAAAAGAAATTTATGATAAATGTCATGAGCTTGTTGCAGAGAGCGATAAATATTTAATCTTCAATCAGTTTGACCAATTTGCAAATCCTATTTGGCATTATGAAATTACTGGTTATACAATTGAAAGGCTTTTTAATCAAATAAAAAAAGAGAATCAAAGATTAAGTGGCTACGTTAGTGCAACTGGTTCTGCTGGAACTATAGCAGCGGGCGATTACTTAAGAACAATTACAAAAAACCTTAAAGTAGTTGCCTCCGAGGCTCTTCAATGCCCAACACTTTTAAATAATGGATTTGGCGGGCACAGAATTGAAGGCATTGGCGACAAACACGTTCCTTGGGTTCATAATGTAAAAAACACCGATGCCGTTGCTGCTATTGATGATGAAGATGCAATGCGTCTGCTACGACTTTTCAATGAGAAGGAAGGGCACAACTATTTAGCAAGTGTTGGAGTTGATAAAAAAACCATTGAGCAATTATCTCTACTTGGAATATCAAGCATCAGTAACATTTTAAGTTCTATTAAACTTGCAAAGAATTTTGAATATAATGAAAACGATGTAATTTTTACAATCTTTACTGATTCAGCTGAGATGTATCAGTCAAGATTAGAAGAGATGAACATTGCCAACGGTCCTTTTACGCAAATGGATGCAGCAAAAGTTTTTGAATCTTCATTGCAAAGATTAAGCATCGATTATTTCAAAGAGTTAACATATCACGATAAGAAAGCAATTCACAATTTGAAATACTTTACTTGGATTGAACAACAAGGTAAAGATGTTGAAGAACTTAACGCCCAATGGTATGACGAAAATTATTGGTCAGAACGTTTTAACATAGTCCCAGAGTGGGATAGATTGATTGATGACTTTAATGCAAGAGTAGCTAATAAATAATTTTGGCAAACTCCGAATTAAATATTATTAAAAATGTTTTTATTTCTGCGGATTCTAATAAGCTAAGACTCGCAGAAATATATTTTAATCAATCCATTTCCAAGATTAGATTTGTCTCCGATTCCATTGAGTGGAATGAGATTAACACAATCGAAAAAAGAAGTCTCTTTGTTAAACAATTTTTATCCGATACTGAAACAGCTCAAAATATAATTGATGGGAAATTTAATCTACTTATTCCTGGTGGAATTGATTCACATGTTCATTTCAACACTCCAGGCTTTGAGGATAGAGAAGATTTTCAACACGCAAGCACTGCTGCAGCTTTTGGAGGTGTTACAACTGTAATTGATATGCCCTGCACTTCCCTTCCGCCTGTAACTTCGGTTAAAAATTTGGAAGAAAAACTCAACGCATTAAAAGGTAAAAGTGTTATAGACTTTGCATTGTGGGGCGGAGTTTCTCGCAATGACATTGAAAATCAAGTAAATATTAAAGCTCAAATTAATGAACTTTCCGAAGTTGGCGTTGTTGGATTTAAAGCATATTTAATTTCTGGGATGGAAACATTCAAGGATTTAAATATTGGACAAATGGAAATTATTGCTCAACAAATTGCCACCACCGGGAAACCACTCGGAGTTCATGCCGAGGATAAATTTCTTGTTGAATCAAGGAGAATAAAATTCCAAGAAGCAAACAGAAATGGGTGGCGTCAATACTGTCTTGCCCGTGATGTTCTCGCTGAAGAGAAAGCTGTAAAAGAGATGATTGAAATTGCAAAAGCTACTGGAGTGAAAACACACATTGTTCATCTAAGCTCTAAACTTGGATTGGAATTAATTGCCAAAGCACAAAGGGATGGCGTTTCTATAACATCAGAAACATGTCCACACTATCTCCACTTTACACAAAATGATTTTTTGAACGAAGGGATTAGCGCATTTCTTAAAACCGCTCCGCCTGTGAAATTTAAGGAAGATAAAAACGCTTTGTGGAATGGGCTTGCTGATGGAATTCTCAGTTTTGTAGTAACAGATCACGCAGGCTCAATACCAGAGCGGGATAAAACATCCGAAAATTTTTGGGAGGTTTACGGTGGAATTCCTGGAGTAGAACATCGTGTGCAATTTTTAATTAGCGAAGGATTTAAGAAAAACAGATTATCGCTTGAGCAAACAATTAAATTACTATCTACCAATGCTGCAATTTTTTTTAACTTAAAAGCCAAAGGTAAATTAGCCAAAAATTTTGATGCAGATTTTACTTTGATTAATTTATGGAATAGCGAAGTAATTAGTGCATCAAATATGCACAGCAAAGGTAAATATACTCCGTTTGAAGGAATAGAATTTAACGCAACCGTTGAAAAAACTTGGCTTCGCGGAAGTTTGGTTGCTGATAGAAACAATGAGATTGATATTAAATTTAATGGGAAGTTTGTTGCTGTATATTAACATCAAACAGCATCAAAACCTTAAAGGCTATTATTTCCATACATTTTCAATAGGAACAATTGTGCTGTAATGAAACATTCATGAGTAATTTAACTCGTACTTCCGTAGGAATGATTATAAAATGAATGTTCCATCTGACAAAAACATTAAATTATAAACAGATGAAAAGTGGGTATAAATAAAGGTAAAAATCTAGAACGATAATTTTGTCTCCTCACTCTAAAACCTTATATCTTAATTATAAAACCCTTGTAACTTTTTAAGCTCTTCTTTTATTTTTGCATTTGCTTCATCTTCCAACTTCTTTTTCTCTTTATCGCGTCTCTGTTGTAAGTCGGCAATTTCATTTTCAAAAAGCTGAATTCTGTTTTTTGTTTTAGAGTCAAACTGTTTAACCATAAATTCGGTTTCTTTCCTTAATTCTTCAATTCCTTTGCTTTTCTGGGCAATATAATCGCTTACTTTGTGTACCATATTTTGTTTGAAGGATGATTTTTGAACAACCGTAGAGATAGTTGTAAAAATTGAAATTATTGTTCCAACAAGAAACGTAAGTAACGCCCACTGTGCACCTTCAACTATTACTGTTCTAATAACATTGCTAAAACTAGCCATTTCGTTAAAATTAGAACTGGAATAACTTGCAAACCCACTAAGTAATAAAACCATAAGGGCAAACATAGAAGTGTAAGTAAAAGCACTTTTAAAAGTAGCTATTGGGTCTAAGTCACTTTTATCTTCAATGTGATTTACTTGGTTTTCTAGTGAATTTATTTTTGCATCCATTTGGCTTTCAAAATCGTTAAGACGTAATTTTAGTTTTTCATTCATACGTCTTTTATACGCTTGCATATCATTTTCAGTATGAATCTTTTCTGCTTTCGTTTCTTCAATTTTCCCATCAAATAAATCTAATCTATCTTTTAGGCCTTCGTAATGTTTGCGTGTAATTTCATCTTCAATTATCGAAATTATTTCGTCAAATTTCTTAACAACTTCTTGCGAAGAATCGGATAAAAGGAGAGACTCTGTTCCATTATATTTTTTAACATAGGTCTCTATAAATTTAAGATTTGCTTGTATTCTATCTGTAAAATAATCAGCAACTTTTATTCCTCTAAGACTAAGAAGAGAGAGTTTTACTTCTTCGAGCGAAGCTCTGTTATGGCTTTTGAACATCTCTATTTTATCTTCAAAAAAGTATAAAATAGGAAAGAATTTTGGCTCTAAGAAAAAATGCTTTGTAACTGAATTATGCAAGAAAAACTCGTATAGCACAAAGCTATTATTTTGAATTGCAAAATTTAAACGAGCAATATCGGTGTCATAAATATCCTCCACCAATTCTACTGCAAGTTGAAGATTTTCCAATTGCACTTCGGTTAAAGCCAAATGGAATTTTGCCGTTAATCCGTTATGTTTTAAATCTAAAGCCTCGTAAAATATTTTATTCGATTTTTCTAAGTTTGCACTTTTTAAGTACAAAAACCCTTCAAGTATTTTTAGAAAATATGTGAGTTCATCAAAATGCTCATTATCAATATGCTTATTAAAAATAATATCGGATGCTTTTTTTATTAATTCAAGTGATTTTTCTGGATTAAATAACTCATCATCGTATGCGTGCAATACTGCGTGTATTAACAAATTAAAAGCATTGTTTTTTGTTTTATCCAAATAATGAAGCATCGATTTTGCAAAATATTTTGAATCGGAACCTTTTTTACGTTTCAACCACTTCAAGTAATATTCTTTTAACTGGAGTTGTGGATTGTCGCCACTTAACATTGTATGATTTACTTTAAATATTTTATGCAAGTACGTAATTAGTGGAGAATCGAACATCAAATAATTTGGTGCGTACTCATAGAAGATGAATCTCTCTGAAATTTCTGTGGGGAGTGGAATTGAATGAAATTGTGCGTTTTCTTTCAATTTTTTGATATAATTGTATTCGCTATCGTTATCCGATTGGATATACTTTTTCCCAAAGTTTAGCAATTTAGATGCAACTTGATTTGCTAAGACCCTGTCTTCAGTATAATAATTTCCAGTAAGACCTTCTGAATGAACCTTCATTTCCGCTACATCCTTGTAATGAAATTGATAGTGAATAATAATTTTTACGTAATTTTCCTTAATTACAATCATACTATCGGAATATTTTCATTAATCTTTAATGAAAACGAGAACTATTTTAACACTCTTTGAAACGTAAGTTCCGCAAAAACAGCAATAAAAAACCGACGTAAGCCTATATTAGCAAAGGCTTTATGAGCATTTAGCCCAAATTATTTTCTTAGCTCAGTTTTATAGTTTTAATTTTAATCC
>CAMZLW010000181.1 GCA_947311785.1 uncultured Ignavibacteriales bacterium
AAATCTGTTGGTAGAGGTTATAGAACTTTTAAGAATTTTAGAAGTGCCATACTATTTTTCCATGGGAACTTAGACCTTTACCCACAACAATAAGGGTAGAACCATTTTAATTTTACCTCAAAAACATCATTTTATTGGTTTTTGAAAAATTTGGAGTTATCATCTGATAAAAATATATTCCAGATGATAAATTATTTTGAGGTGAAAATTCTACCTCGTAAGTACCCTGTTTGTGCATCCCTTCAAACAGAGTTTCAATTTTATTTCCAAGAATATCAAAAATATTTATTGATAGATAAGTCCTTTCGGGTATCGAGTAACTTATTATTGTGCTAGGGTTAAATGGGTTTGGATAGTTTTGATAGAGCTTAAAATCTAAAACTTCAATATCATTATTATTAGCATTAGTTGCATCTAACTCAGAATCGGTAATTTTTGCACTCCAAATACTTAAAGAGTTATTATCAAGCCTCATCCAAATTGGTCTGATAATACCTTTGTATGCTGCAATATTTGTGTAATCACCAAAAAATACATTTGGATTAGGAGTAAAAGCTGATTCACTAATTTTATAGTTTTGGAAAGAACTTCCACCATCTACTGAACGAGCAAGATAAACATCTGTATTGTTATTGGTTGTGTTTCGTCTATCGTAAAAAACAAAATAAATGTTTCCACTAGTAGAATCAACTGTCATCCACGTAAAAAATTGATGCCTTGAAGTGGCATCATCGTTTACTTTTATGGTTTCGCCCCATGTTTCACCTTTATCTGTTGACTTAGTGAAAAATATATCTGTATTATCGGTACCATTTCTTTGGTCGCTCCAACCAATATAAATATTTCCACTATACTCCGATTTACTAATATCACAAGCTGTAATAGGCAATCCATTACATCTGTTAATTCCAGGTACATCAAAAGCCCATCCACCAGGAATTGTTGAAATAAAAATATCTTTTCCCCAAGTTTTTCCACCATCGAGAGATTTATCGAACATTAACCCTTTTGGACCTGCCCACGACACATAAATTTCTCCGTTAGGTCCAACAGCAGGAACAGCACCTTCAACAGTTTCGTCATCGTCAATGCAATTTCCTTCGGTATCACTAATCTTTATCGGCTCTGACCAATTACTCCCTCCATTGGCAGTGTACGAAAATAAAATTCGTGAACTATCTTTTCCATCTCTACTTCCGTAGTCGTCAAACTCAGTCCATGTCATATAAATATAATTTTTGAATTTTGAGTTTGTATGATCTACTGCTAGCCATTCTTTATCCTGATGCTTTGGAAAACTATACCCCACACCAGTTCCATCAGACCAAGTGAGACCATTATCTAACGATTTTTGAACAACTATTCTATCTATCCAATAGCCACCACTTGTAGGATTTGAAAGGTGCGAATAGTATAGATTATTTTTCGTATCATATATTACGCAAGGGTCGCCGTGAACCCCAAGACCAGATGTAAGCTGCTTCTGATTCCAACCTGATGTAATACTATCATACGAATAAAAATAATTTAAATTTGAACCCGCTGCTATTTGCTTGGGATTATTCGGATTAATTGCAATTGTAACTTCTTCGGGATAATACGCATCATCACTACTAACTTGCACATTTTTGAATTGAGCAAAAAGTGAATTTGAGAAAAAAAGAATAAATAGCAAAGCATATTTTAAGAAAAAGTTCACAATCATTTAATTAAATCTCTCATTTCTGTAATGGCTTTTTCGAGACCAACAAAAATTGAGCGAGCAATAACAGCTTGCCCAATACTAATTTCATCAATTCCTTCTACTTCTAAAAAATCTGAAATATTGTTGTAGTTTAAGCCATGCCCAGCATTGACACCAAGTCCAAGTTTTTTTGCATGCTCAACTGCAAGTTTTATTCTATCCAACTCTATAAACATATCATCTTCAGTTTCGGCATTTGCATAATTACCAGTGTGGATTTCAATCATGTCTGCATCAATTCCATAAGCTGCATCAATTTGCTCAATACTTGGTTCAACAAAAAGTGAAACGAGAATATCTTTTTCGTGTAGTCTTATAATTGCATCTTTAATCTGCTCGATATTATCAATTACATTTAATCCCCCTTCGGTTGTAAGCTCTTGGCGTTTTTCAGGTACAAGTGTAGCAAGTTCTGGTTGGATATCTCTTGCAATTTCAATTATTTCATCAACTGCTGCCATTTCTAAATCAAGCTTTGTTGTTACTAGTTCACGCATAAGTCTTACGTCGCGTTCGTTTACATGGCGCCTGTCTTCGCGTAAATGAACAACTATTCCGTCCACTCCAAATTGCTCTGCCATTAAAGCAAATGTTACAGGATCTGGTTGCTGCTCTCCCCTTGCGTTACGTAGTGTTGCTACGTGGTCAACGTTTAATGTAAATTTCATTTTATCCTCATAAGTTTAATTTTGTAAAATAAAAATAGAATAAATTGTATGCAATTGCTTTGGGATTTTTTTTGTTTTTTTAATGGGCAGAAAGGATTTCCGCCCCACTGTTAAAGAAGTTTTATAGAGTTAACCGAAGCATCAATTGATGGTTTAAGATTAGTAATTTGCTTTTCTTTTATTGAAAAATCGAACTGCAAAATTTCATTGTTCGTATTCCTAAACAAATACTTAAACGAGATTAAATTATTTTTAGTTATTTCCATTTTTTTTATAGTAAAATTACTATTGGTAATTTTTGAAATTTTAATTTTAAGATCTCTATTATATTTTTGAAACATTTTAATATAAGTTTCAATAGATAACGAATCGGATGGTATGTTTTTTTTGAACTTAATTTTACCAACTCTTAATAGTGAGCTGTTTGCATTATTATAGTAAAATGATTTTGGAGAATAAATTATAAATTCATCTTCACCATGTTTTCTAACTCTTCCAACCATTTTATCAGTAAGTGATGTTGGCATTTTATCCCAATTTGTAGGGACTTGGTAGGAAATATTTAACTCATTATCAATAAATTCAATTAATGTAACTGCAGATTTAATTGGATTCTGTTTCTCTTTTATTTCTTCTTTACACGCAATAAAGATAAATGGAAATAGAAGTATTAGTATATGTTTTGAAAGTATTTTCATCAATTGGCTTTGTTAGATATACTAATATTATATAAATGTTTTTTCAATTTCAATATAAATATGGGTAAAGTAGATACTTATATTATTGCAATGCACAGATTACTAATCTGTGCATTGCAATAAATTTAACTCTTAAATAACTTGTAATTTATACTATCAGTAAGGGCTTGGAGCGATGCTTGAATGATATTTTCGGAAACACCAACTGTTGACCAAGTGTTTTTGCTATCGCCAGATTCAATTAATACACGAACTTTTGCGGATGTTCCATCACCTTCGCCAAGTACACGAACTTTGTAATCTATTAAATGTACATCTTCCAACTCGGGATAAAATATTCTGAGTGCTTTATGTAGTGCTTTATCAAGTGCATTAACAGGACCATGTCCGTCTGCAGCAATATGTTCAGTTTCGCCATTTACTTCAACCTTAAGAACAGCTTCTGAATATTCCATGCCTTCGTTATTAAACATCACATTTACTTTTGCGTATGTAATTTTGAAGAATGTTTTTAATTCATTTAGCTCATTTCTAAGTAGCATTTCAAAAGATGCTTCTGCACCATCAAACTGAAAGCCTTTATATTCGAGGTCTTTTAGGAATAGGACAAATTTCTTGTTGAATTCTTTATCCTCAGGTAATTCAATTCCAAGTTTTGCGGCTTTGTATCTAATGTTACTTTGCCCTGATAAATCGGATACAATAACGCGCTGTCTGTTCCCAACAACTGTTGGGTCAAGGTGTTCATACATTCTGCTATCTTTAAGAACCGAGCTAACATGAATACCACCTTTATGGGCAAAGGCAGATTTTCCTACAAACGGAGAGCGAGTATTAGGTGAAACATTCATCATCTCGTAAACAAAATTAGAAAGCGAAGTTAAGTTTGTTAAATCTAATTCAGTAACAGTTTCTCTATTCATTTTTAATTTTAAGTTAGGAATAATTGTGCAAAGGTCAGAGTTGCCACACCTTTCCCCAACTCCATTTATTGTTCCTTGCACGTGTGTTGCACCAGCTTGTACTGCAGCAATGGTATTAGCAGCAGCCATACCAGAATCGTTATGTGCGTGAATTCCAATAACTACATCAAATTGTTTTACTATATCTTCAGTAATATCAAATACTTCATGCGGAAGTGAGCCACCATTTGTGTCGCAAAGTGCAATTGTATCGGCACCACCTTTTACTGCTGCTTTGCACATTGTAATTGCAAATTGTGCATCATCTTTGTAGCCATCGTAAAAATGTTCGGCATCAAAAATTACTCTTCGTCCACTATCCACAAGGAATTTAACCGATTTGTAAATTAGCTCTTCATTTTGCTCATCTGTTAATCCAAGAGTTTTTTCAGAATGGAATCTCCAAGTTTTTCCGAAGATAGTTATTATTGGAGCATTTGAAGCAACGAGTTTTTGCAAGTTATTATCGGTATCTATTCTATCTGGATATCTTGCAGTGGAACCGAATGCACATATTTTGGATTTGTTAAGTTTTATATTTTGAACTCTTTCAAAATATTCTTCATCCTTAGGGTTACTGCCTGGCCATCCACCTTCAATTATATCAATGCCAAATTCATTTAGGCGTCTTGTTATTTCTAACTTATCGTGGATTGATATATTTACTCCTTCGCCTTGTGTACCATCACGAAGTGTTGTGTCAAATAGTTCTATTTTCATTTTTAGATTTTTAGATATAAGATGTGAAACTTGAGATAAGAGATTTCCTCTTAATCTTAATTCTCAATCTTAATCCTACTCCTAAGATTTATTATTTTAAATAATTATTTCAAATAAGCAGTCGTATAAAAAGTCCGACAAGTGCTAAGGGAAATGGGAATTTATTTAGTTAGCAGAAAATATTTCTGCTCTACAATCTTATTCAATCATTCCAGTTTTTCTTGCGTATTCAAAAAGTCCACCAGCAGAAACTATTGGTAATACATCGCCAAGTGGATTAAGTGAATATGTTTCGTCTGAAGTAATATTAGTAATTGTATTATTCTCAATGTCTATTTTTACTTCATCACCAGTTTTAATTTTGTCGTTTAATTTTATTTTGCTTTCGTAAGGCACAACAAAACCACCATCAACTGAATTTCTATAAAAAATTCGAGCATAAGATTCTGCCACTATTACCTTTGCTCCAGCTTTCATAAGGGCATACGGTGCATGTTCACGTGATGAACCACAACCAAAATTAGAACCACCAATAATTATTTGATATTCTGATGTGAACTCTCCTTCTTTTACAAAAGGGATGTTTCCTTCAGGTAAACCAGATTGTTCTTTTGGTACGCTTGATAGTGCAAATTTGCCATACATTTTTGCTTCATTCTCGTCATCCATACTATACACAAGGTGTTCAGCGGGTATAATTTGATCTGTATCTATATTATCCCCTAGAATAAAGGCTTTGCCAGTAATTATCTTTTCCATTTTATTTCCAATTTATAATTGTTTTATATATTAATTCCTAAACGGACTAAAGTCTGTTTAGGTAAATCTTCTTTTTTATTTTTTATTCTTGTTCACAGTCAAAGAGAGTGTGGTTAATAAAAAGTCTAACCTAAATTCACTACAACAGATTCCGTGTAAGAGCATCACGGAATGACATATAGATTCACTACATCAAATCTCTTGGGTCTGTGATAACTCCTTTAACCGCAGAAGCAGCAACAGTAAGGGGCGAAGCAAGATAAACCTCTGCTTCTTTACTTCCCATTCTACCTGGAAAGTTTCTGTTTGTGGTTGAAATAGTAACGTCTTTTCCGACAGTTCTACCAATTGTATCTTCTGGTCCGCCAAGGCATGCTGCACATGATGGAGCAGATAATATACAACCAGCATCTTCAAAAATAGTTCGTAAAGTTTTACCATTATATTTTACAACTGATAGTTCTGCTTCAACTTCAACAGTTGCTGGAATTATAAAAGTTTTGACTGCAACTTTATTGCCATCAAGTATTTTTGCTGCAAACTCAAAATCAACTATTTTTCCACCAGTACAAGAGCCAACATATGCTTTTGTAATTGGTGTGCCAGCAACTTCCTTTACTGTAGCCATATTATCAGGGCTATGTGGTTTTGCTACTACAGGTACAAGGTCTTCGGCATTATACTCATACTTGCTATGATATAAGGCATCATCATCGCTATAAAATTTTTCGTAACTTTTATTAGTACGAGCTTTAACATACTCTTCTGTAACTTCGTCAACTGGAATAATACCATTCATTCCGCCACCTTCAATAGCCATATTGCAAAGAGTCATTCTTTCGTTCATTGATAAATCAAAAACTGCTTGTCCATCAAATTCCATTGCACGGTAAGTTGCACCATCGGTAGTGATGTCGCCAAGTATTCGTAAAATCATATCTTTGGCAGTGATGTATTCTGGCAGTTTTCCATTAAAAGTGAACTTAATTGTTTCAGGAACTTTTTCCCAAATTTTTCCTGTTCCAAGAATAAATGCTGCATCAGTATTGCCCACACCAGTTGAGAACATTCCAAAAGCACCAGATGTACAAGTGTGTGAATCTGTTCCAATTAGAACAGTTCCAGGTACGTCAAAGCCTTCTTCCGCAAGGGCAACGTGGCAAACACCTTTGTATTTATCAGTGCCAACATCGTAGTAATTTTCTACACCATATTCATTTGCAAAATCACGAAGTATATCAATGTTTCTATTTGCATGTTTATTTTTAGTAAAAATATAATGGTCAGGAAGAATAACAAGTTTATCCTTATCCCAAATTTTTGCATCCGTGCCGAATTCATTTTTCCAAATTCCAATTGTAGGTGGTCCGCAAACATCGTGTGTCATTAACACATCAACATTTAGCCATATATTATCACCAGGTTTTACTGAATCTTTACCCGCTGATTTTGCTAAAATTTTTTCAGTGATTGTCATTCCCATTTATATATCTCCTTAAATCTCACTTTTTGAATTTTCAGTTTTGTTTTTATTATTGTTTCGTTCGTAACGTTCTTTTTTATTTATTGCTGTAATATAAGCTTTAGCACTGGCTTCAATAATATCGGTTGAAACACCAACCCCAGTGTAGGAGCGGTCATTCTTTCTAATCCGAACGGTAACTTCTCCGAGAGCTTCTCTACCAGAAGTTACCGAGCGAACTCTGTAGGACTCTACTGTTGGTTTCTTGTTCAACGCTCTATCTATTGCATTGTAAAGTGCATCTACAGGTCCATCACCAGTTGATGAATCTTCCAACATTTTTTCATCCGTTTTAATTCTTACAGTAGCAGTAGGAATTGTTGATGAGCCACCAAATACGTGCATATATTCTAAATCAAAAATTGCGTTATTTTTATTTTTAGAATCGCCCATTAAAATTCTTAAATCATCATCATAAACTTCTTTCTTTTTATCCGCTAACTTTGTAAAAGCATCATAAATTTTTTGAAGTTCATCAGCTTCAATAATATATCCAAGCTCATCAAGCCTTGCTTTTAAGCCGTGTCTGCCTGAATGTCTTCCGAGAACAATTTTAGTTTTTTGAACACCAACTGTTTCTGGAGTCATAATTTCGTATGTCTCTCTGTTCTTTAACATACCATCTTGGTGAATACCAGATTCGTGTGCAAACGCATTTTCACCAACAATAGCCTTGTTTGGTTGAATAATAATTCCTGTATAACCAGAAACTAATTTTGAAGTATTTATGATTTCTTTAGTTTCAATTTTACTTTCAATTTCAAAAATATCTTTACGTACTTTTAACGCCATTACAATTTCTTCAAGTGAAGCATTTCCCGCACGTTCTCCAATTCCGTTTATCGTGCATTCTATTTGACGTGCACCATTCTCAATTCCCGCAATTGAGTTAGCAACAGCAAGCCCAAGATCGTTATGGCAATGAACACTAATAATTGCTTTATTAATATTTTTAACCTTCTCCATTAAATATGCAATCTTTTCGCCAAACTCTTTAGGCATAGTGTAACCAGTGGTATCGGGAATATTGATAGTTGTTGCACCAGCATCAATTGCGGCTTCAACAACTTCAACAAGATAATTCAAATCGGTTCGTCCAGCATCTTCGGCAGAAAACTCAACATCTTCAACAAACGTTTTTGCATACTGCACCATATCGTAAGACATTTTAAGAATTGTTTCTCTTTTATCCGCAAGGGTTTTGCCATAACGGTCATCGCCAAACTTACCAAGTATATGATAATCGGAAGTGCTAGAAAAGGTATGAATCCTTTTCTTCTCTCCATCTTTTATTGCGTTATAAGCGGCTTTAATATCAATCTCTTTAGCACGTGCGAGTGCAGCAACAGTAACTCCTACTTCTTTAGATATGCGTTCAACTGCTTCAAACTGCTCTGGTGATGAAACAGGAAAACCAGCTTCAATAACATTAACATTTAGTTTTTCAAGTTGTTTAGCAATTTCAATTTTTTCAGATACGCTTAACGATGCTCCAGGTGATTGCTCACCATCACGAAGTGTTGTATCAAATATTATCAATTGATTAGTCATAGCTTTACCAATTCAAAGTGTGTAAACACTTCCCTATTTTTGATTAAAAATTGTGTCAAAATTTTCTATTATTTTTTTTGTCATTTCATCAGTTGAAACAAGATTACCACCATCTTGATTAATATCAACAGTTCTATATCCTTGGTCGAGAGTTTTCTCTATTGCTTTCTCTATTAGAATTGCAGCATCTTGTAATCCAAAAGATAAATCGAACATCATTGCAACCGAGCCAATCATTGCAATAGGATTAGCCTTGTTTTGCCCAGCAATATCAGGGGCACTTCCATGCACTGGTTCGTATAGTGCATATTTCTCTCCAATACTTGCCGATGGAAGCATACCTAGGCTACCAGTAATCATTCCAGCAATATCACTAATTATATCGCCAAACAAATTTGATGTTACAATTACATCAAATTGTTTTGGGTCTCGAACAACTTGCATTGCAGTATTATCTACATACATATTGTTAATTTTAACATCTGGATACTGTTTACCAACTTCTGCAACTATTTTTCTCCAGAACTGAGAGACCTCTAGAACATTAGCTTTATCAACAGAGGTTAATACTTTCTTTCTCTTTTGAGCAACCTTAAAGGCTTGATGTGCTATGCGTTCAATTTCATATTTTTCATAAACCATAGTATTAAAGCCCTTGTTCTCATCGTAGCCACTAGGCTTACCAAAATAAATTCCTCCAGTAAGCTCGCGAAAAACTACAAAGTCTGTTCCTTTAATTATTTCTTCCTTTAGGGAAGAAGAATTTACAAACGAAGGATAAACCTTTGCTGGACGGATGTTGGTGAATAATCCTAAAGATTTTCTCAACTTCAAAAGTGCTGCTTCTGGTTTTAGATGATGCTCAAGGTCTTCCCATTTATAGCCACCTACTGCACCAAGGAGGACTGCATCAGCTTGGTAACAAATATCAATAGTTTCATCTGTTAGCGGAGTTCCGTGTGCATCGTAAGAGCATCCACCCATTAGGCTCTCAGTCGTTTCAATAGTTAAATCATATTTTTTAGAAACGTGGTGCATTAGTTTTACTGCTGAATTCATTACTTCAGTTCCAATGCCATCACCAGGCAATAGAGCAACTTTCTTATTCATCAATTAGTCCTCATCGTTTTCATTTTTAACCCAGCTCATCATACCACGCAATTTTGCACCAATTTTTTCTATTGGATGCTCAAGATTAAGTTTGCGGTATCTATTCATATTTGCTTTATCGCCATTTACATCAGCAACAAATTCACGCGCAAAGCTACCATCTTGAACTCTCTTTAATGCACGTTTCATTGCTTCTTTCGATTCTGCATTAATAACTGTTGGTCCTACTTCGTAGCCACCATACTCGGCAGTATCGCTAACAGAATAATTCATTCGTGATAATCCACCTTCGTAATAAAGGTCAACAATTAGTTTCATCTCGTGCATTACTTCAAAGTATGCCAGTTCTTCGGGGTATCCAGCTTCGGTTAAAACTTCAAATCCTGTTTTAATTAATTGTGCAGAACCACCGCACAATACAGCTTGCTCACCAAAAAGGTCTGTTTCAGTTTCATTTTTAAAACTTGTTTCAATCACACCCGCTCTAGTTCCGCCAATTCCTTTAGCCCATGCTAATGCTAACTCTTTTGTATTTCCCGAGTAATCATTTTCAATTGCTATTAAACATGGAACTCCGTTACCTTCTCGATAAGTTCTGCGAACTAAATGTCCTGGACTTTTAGGAGCAATCATCATAACATTGATGTTTTCTGCTGGCACTATTTGTTTGTAATGAATATTAAAACCGTGAGCAAATGCAAGTGTATTGCCTTCTTCTAAATTAGCAACAATTTGTTCATCGTAAATTTTCTTTTGATCTTGATCAGGAAGTAAAACCATTATAACATCTGCCCACTTAGAAGCAGCACCTATGTCCATAACATTCATTCCTAAGTCAATTGCTTTCTTCCAAGAAACACCGTCTTTTCTGGCTCCGACGACAACATTCATTCCACTCTCTTTTAAATTTAACGAGTGAGCATGTCCTTGGCTTCCAAATCCTAATACAGCAATTTTTTTATCTTTTAGTACATCTAAAGATGCATCATCATCGTAATACGCTTTCATAATCTTACTTTCCTTATTTTATTTTTTATATTCATTTTTAGGTCTAATTTGTTCACCCCTACTAAGAGCAACGGTTCCAGAACGAGCCATCTCCTTTATTCCAAAGGGCATTAGCACATTTATAATTGCATCTATTTTTCGGGGAGGTCCTGTAACCTCAATCATCAGGCTCTTGTTATTAATATCAACAATCTTTCCACGAAAGACATCTGTAATATTTTTTATTTCTTCCAAACTTCCCTTTTGAAAAGTAACAGTAATTAAAGCTAACTCCCGCTCTGTTATTGCTCGTCCAGTAAGTTCAGTAACTTTTATTGTATCTAATAATCTATTTAACTGTTTAACAATTTGATCTATAACTTGCTTATCACCAGAAGTAACAATAGTCATTCTAGAAATATCACTTTGCTCTGTTTCGCCAATAGATATACTGTGAATATTAAATCCTCTTGCACTAAACATTGTTGCAACTCTATCAAATGCACCAAAAGTATTTTCAACTAATACCGATATTGTGTGTTTCATAATATATCTCCTTTTGGTTTTAATCTTTTATGAATCATATCTGAAATAGATGAACCCGCTGGCACCATAGGGAAAACAAGGTCCTCTTTAGACACTTTAAATTCTACCAATACTGGTCTATCATTTATTGCAAACACTTTATCAAGAATATCATCTACATCTTCTGGCTTGTAAATAGAAAAAGATTCTATCCCAAGTGCAGTTCCAATATTAGTAAATATAGGATTACTATCGCAAAGGTCGGTAAAACTATATTTCTTTTCATGAAATAATTCTTGCCACTGCCTAACCATACCTAAGAAACAATTGTTCATAATAAAAAATTTAATTGGCAAGTTATGATAAAAAGCTGTGATAAGTTCTTGCATATTCATTTGAAAACCACCATCGCCACTAATGGAAACAATTGGTCTGTTCAGATTTGCAAATGCAACACCAACAGCTGCAGGAACAGAAAAGCCCATTGTTCCTAATCCACCACTACTAACGTGTGAACGAGGATGATTAAATTTGTAATATTGTGCAACCCACATTTGATGTTGCCCAACATCAGAAACAACAATAGCATCGCCATTTGTTTTTTCTGAAATTCTTTCAATTACATATTGAGTTCTAAGTTGATCATCTGGACGTTTATATTCAAGGGGACAATCTTTTTTCCATCCTTCAATTTGAGTCCACCAATCTTTTTGGGATGGCTTGTCAGAAAGTTCTTTAAGCAACTCTTCCAATATTCCTTTGGCATCACCAACAATTGGTAAATCAACAAGAACATTTTTATCAATTACAGATGGGTCAATATCAATATGTATTTTGTATGCATCGGCAGCAAATGTTTCTGTAGTTCCCGTTACACGGTCGTCGAACCTAGCACCAACTGCAATAAGAACATCGCAATTATTTACTGCTTGATTTGCGTAATAAGTTCCGTGCATTCCTAACATACCAAGAAATTGTGGGTCAGTTCCAGGAAATGTTCCCAATCCAAGCAATGTATTTGTAACTGGAATATTATTTTTGTGAGCAAACTCAGTTAATTCCTTAGAGGCATTAGACATTACAACCCCACCACCAACATATAGCAATGGGCGTTTTGCCTCTCTAATCATTTTTGCAGCTTTTTTAATTTGGTTTTTATGACCTTTTACCGTTGGCTTGTATCCACGGATTTCTACTTTTTCTGGATATTCATATTCACACTCTGCTGCAATCATATCTTTAGGCATATCAATTAACACAGGCCCAGGGCGTCCGGTAGATGCAATGTAAAATGCCTTCTTAATTGTTGATGCTAACTCTTTTACATCGCGAACAATAAAATTGTGCTTAGTAATCGGGCGAGTAATTCCAACAATATCTGCTTCTTGAAAAGCATCATTTCCTATTAGGCTTGTTGGAACTTGCCCAGTAAAAATAACCATAGGAATTGAATCTAAATAAGCGTTTGCAATACCAGTAACGGTATTTGTAGCTCCAGGTCCCGATGTAACGAGTACAACACCAACTTTACCAGTTACGCGAGCGTAACCATCAGCGGCATGCGTTGCACCTTGCTCATGCCTAGTTAAAATGTGTTCAAGAAAATCGATATCGTACAATTTTTCGTATATCTTAATTGTTGCTCCACCAGGGTAGCCAAATACTTTTTCAACTCCTTCTTCACGAAGTGATTCAAAAAATATATCAGCACCAGTCAACATTTTTTTCTTCTTTGTCATAAAATTACCTTTTTATTAATTTTACTAAATTCTTAATACCGCACCATTACTAGCCGATGTAACCATTTTGGAATATCTAGCTAAGTAACCCTTTTTTATTTTTGGCTCAAAATCTGGAATCGATTTGAGTCTTTCAGTTATTTCTTCGTCTGTTAATTCTACTTCTAAAATTTTATTTGGTATATCAATTGAAATAATATCTCCATTTTGTAACGCTGCAATTGGTCCTTTAGCTGCGGCTTCGGGTGAAATATGTCCGATGGATGCACCACGCGTTGCACCCGAAAATCTTCCATCGGTAAGTAGTGCAACTTTTTCGCCAAGCCCCATGCCCATAATTTCACTAGTAGGGGCAAGCATCTCGGGCATTCCAGGTCCGCCTTGAGGTCCTTCGTAACGGATAACAACAACATCACCTTCTTTTATTTCTTTACTTCTAATTCCAGCCAACGCTTCATCTTGCGATTCGTAAATTCTTGCTGGCCCTTTATGAACTAACATTGAAGGGGCAACTGCAGCAGCTTTAACTATTGAGCCTTCGGGTGCAAGATTTCCAAAAAGAACTGCTAAACCTCCCTTTTCAGAATAAGGAGTTTCAATACTTCTAATAATTTTGCTATCTTTAATTTTTGCATCTGCAATATTTTCTCCAAGTGTTTTTCCTGTTACTGTAATTCTATCTAAGTTTAAAACATTTGGAGCTTTTGAAATCTCATTTAGAATTGCCGATATTCCTCCTGCTCTATCCACATCTTCCATATGCACTAATGGGTTTGACGGACTAACAGAACAGATGTATGGAGTTCTGTCTGCAATTTCATTTAACTCTTTTAAATCAAATTCAACACCAGCTTCAATAGCTATTGCAAGTGTGTGAAGAATTGTGTTTGTGCTTCCACCCATAGCCATATCTAGGGTAAATGCGTTTACAAATGTTTCGCGTGTTAAAATATCGGATGGTTTAATATCATCTTTTACAAGATTCATTAATTGTTTTGCAGCTTTTAGTGCTAGCTCTTTTCTTTTAGGGTCAGTAGCTAATGTAGTTCCGTTCCCTGGCAATGCCATTCCTAAAGCTTCCATCAAACAGTTCATCGAGTTTGCAGTAAACATTCCTGAACACGAGCCACAGCTTGGACAACTAACGGTCTCTAATTCTAAAAGAGTTTTGTCATCAATTTCGCCAGTCTTGTATTTACCAACACCTTCAAAAACTGTTGCAAGGTCTGTTTTTGTTCCATCAGCTGTCTCCCCCGCCAACATTGGACCGCCAGAAATAAATATTGTAGGAATATCGATACGTGCCGCTGCCATTAACATTCCAGGCACAATTTTATCGCAATTTGTAATGCAAATAATTCCATCCAAACGATGTGCTTCTACAACGGTTTCAACACTATCTGCAATTAACTCTCTGCTTGGAAGTGAATACCGCATCCCTATATGCCCCATAGCAATTCCATCATCAACACCAATTGTGTTAAACTCAAATGGAACTCCCCCATTTTCACGAATAACATCTTTTACAATTTTTCCAAACTCTTGTAAGTGAACATGACCAGGAATTAAATCGATGTAGGAATTAACAACACCAATAAAGGGCTTGTCAAAATCACTATCCTTTTTAATAGTTCCTGTTGCTCGAAGCAGACTTCTGTGTGGAGCTTTTTCAAAACCTTTTTTTACTAAATCCGATCTCATAATTTCCTCAATTATACAATAATTACTTCAACTATCAGGTTAATCCTAATATCGTTCTACTTGATGTAAATTATTTTTGAAATGAAATTGGGATTAACTTAATTATTTTAGCCTATGAGCAGAACACTCAATAGGCTCAGAATAATAATTCCGAGTAGGTTAGAAATAACTATTGGTTGGATATTTATTGAACTATGCAAAGAAGCATTTTCTTTTTGTGTCTGGGTAATATTTATATTCATTTTTTGCATAATTTAAAAATTTGTATTGTCAAATATATAGGAATGAATGGCATAAGTCAAATTACATGTCTATTTATTCATTTATCTCTCTAAATACCGATAATATATTTATTTCAATTGCATATTTATGTAATAGTTTTTATACTTTTCTCACCATTAGTTTTATTCCAAACGGTACACGAGTACCGATGACCATAAAATGCCAGCAAGAACGCTATAACTTACACCCGTATTATGCAACAGAAAATTATTATTGCATAATCGCTAAACAGGTTCTAAACTTTTTGCCTAAATGTATAAACACCGCTTGGGTGAAAATAAGAAACTCTACTCGGAGTTAAACTACCCCTAAAAATAATTTCCTAAGTAAAGAGCAATTCCAGAAATGTAATATCACTTTAATTTCAACAAAAACGATAAGAAGCCATAACTACTGAGCTACAACACATTCTTTTGCTAATTCATTATTTAAAACACTCATAAATAATATACTTTTCATTTTGTGCTGTAATTTCAACACTTCTAAATATTTTATCCAAATGTGTTTTGTAGTTGAGGTGTTTGTTTGCAACTAGTTGAAAATGTCCCTCGGTTTTCAAACAACGTTTTGCATCTATGAATAGGGATTTTGCAATTTCAATGTTGGTTTCGTATTCAAAATGGAAGGGTGGATTTGAGATAATAAAATCGAAATAATTCTCTTCAAATTCTTTTAAATTATCTGTATTGTGGAAATGAATATTTTCTCCGTTCAGATTTAGTTTTGAGGATTCAACTGCTAAAAATGAATCGTCAACTAAGTGAATTTCAGTTTCAGATTTAGTTCCATTTATATAAAAAGCTAAAACCCCATTGCCAGATGCTAAATCGAGAACTCGATTATCTGTTTCTCTAATATTAATATGTTTAATTAAAAACTGTGTTGCGTAGTCAATATTTTTTCCAGAAAACACTCCATAATATTGCTTAATACGGGTATTATCATTTAGCTTAATTTCATTAATTATTGTTGATTTTTTACCATGCTTAGGTTTGGATAAGATTAACAATCTTGATTTTTTCCAAGCTAAACTTTGCTCTACTTCTTCAAAATATTCGTTTGCAATATCCAGCATTTGTGGAGTAAAGTATTTTGTCATAAAACCACAAAGACCTTTTGAATTTTTATCCATTGCTACGGATAACTGCTGGAGATAAAGACGAAATAAATCCATCGATTTTGGAATTTTAATAAAGCCTAATTCAACTGGTAAACCTAATTTATCAAGCGGAGTATGAAATTTGGAATTTGAAATATCCAATTTGTTTAAGCTAAAATTAGAGTAAATAGACTTCTCTTGCGATTTATAATCAATAATAATTTTTGGTGAAAACTCGTGTAAGAATAAGCTAAGAAACCCAAATCGGTCATTATAGATAACTGCATTTGCAATATTTAAACTATGCTCATCTATATGTTTAAGAATATATTCATCCGCAGCATTCCATGCTTTAAGCGATCTATTATTACTTTGTGGGTAACGAACAATTTTCAGTTCTTTTTCCATACTTATATATATCATAACTCAATCCAAAATGAATGCAAATATAATTACTTAAAAAACTAAAACAAAAAAGGAGAAAAGAGGTGTAAGATGCTTATTTTTAGATAGTTAAAAAGAAAAATATTGCAAACAAACACCACTTTTCAGATGATTAAAAATACAAAA